>CAYZVG010000131.1:0-8317 GCA_964481595.1 uncultured Occallatibacter sp.
GGTTGAGAGCGTGTGCGTAATGCTGTTATCGGCGTCATGCGTAATGCCTACGTCGAAGAACTTCGCCATATCTAGTAGCACGGGCTTTGCAGGAGCCGCAAAATCCCAATGCGAGAAGGCATTCTTCGCATCGCTACCGATGTAAGTTGCACCGTAAGCACGCAGGCGCGCGGGCGTGTCGTGTTCTGGATCGAATGTCACGGAGAGCAGGTGCGTCTTTGCGTAGAGCGCGGGGTCGCTTGCAAGCTGGTTATTGATGGCAGCAAAGTTGCGCGTCACAAGCGGGCAGAAATCGGGCATTGGGCAGCGCGTGTAAATGAAAGTAATCAGCAGAGACTTGCCCTGAAATTCCGCGAGATGAATCTCGCGTCCATCCTGGTTGCGCAGCTTGAAGTCGGGCACTTTGTCGCCCGGTGCGGGCACGTGATACTGGACCGTGGGCTTGTAGTCCGGCCGTCCCTGCGCCACCACCACGATGTGGTCTAACAGCACCGTCTGTTCGCCGCTCTTCTGCACCAGCACGTCGGCGGTGATCACATCGCCAGGATGAAGCTCGGTCACGATGCTCGGATCTTTGAGTTGGTAGGGCATGGTCATCGCTTCCATAAAGCCGGGAATAGCTTCACTATCCACAACCACGATGCCATGCGCTGTGTCAGTAGAAACAACTTTACCGCGCAGATGATACAAATACCCGGTGATTTGCGTTCCAGCGTCCTGCTTGGAGTGGCAGCCGGAAAGTGCAATCAAGGCGAGGATGGAGCAGGCAAGAAAACGGCGCATAACACTGCCAGTGTACAGCCGGAAGGGGTGTTGAAAACAACGAATCCACAGCACTGTTGAGCCGGCCTTGGCGCTTCGGCGGCCCAATGTCGTATAACGCAGGAATGGGGACAGGCACAAGCGCAGGACCGCCGATGAACGGATCGCCGTCTGAAGTCGATGCGTGGCTGTCGGCCGGCGGAATTGTTGTTGCGGCCAGCGAGCGCGCTGCTCGTGCTCTCGCTTCTCGCTTCCATCGCGCACGGCAAAGCGAAGGCCTTTCCGCCTGGCCGTCACCCGCCATCTTCGATTGGCAGGCCTTTCTCCATTTCGCCTGGCAGGATTCGGTCGAGTACGGAGTCGGCGACGGTCGCCTGCTCCTCGATTCGTTGCAGGAGAAATCCATCTGGGCGAAGATCGCCGGCTCTGACAGCCACATGGCCACGCTGCTTGACGCGCCGCTGAACCGTATCGCGAACCTCGCGATGGAAGCGCACAAACTCATCTGCTTCTATGCGCAAAAATACCTGGATCAGGCGGCACGAACCGGCTGGCTGCAGGACGCAGAAAACTTCAGCGGCTGGCTCGCTCAGTTCGATGAGACCTGCCACGCGGGTCAACTCTTGAGCCATTCGCGTTTGCCTCTTGAACTGCTCTCGCGGCTCCAGGCCAATCCGCACGCTCAGCGCCCGTCGCTGCTGCTCGCCGGTTTTGACCGCATTCTCCCCATTCAGCGCTCAGTCTTTGACGCATGGGGCGAGTGGAAACACCTAGCGCACGCTGAACCGGCCAGCGATGTCCGGTTGTATCGAGTTGACGACGCGCAAGCGGAGATCGTTGCCTGCGTCCTATGGTGTATGCAGCAGCTTGAAGCAAATCCGCATGCGAATCTCCTCGTACTCAGCCAGGATCTGGCGCGGCGGCGCGGCGAAATTGAGCGCGCATTCCTCACACACGCGGCACAGCGCGCCACCACTGGCGATGCGCCGCTGTTCGAGTTCTCGCTCGGAGTACCGCTCGGCAAAGTTCCGCTTGCCCGCGGCGCTCACCTCTTGCTTCGTTGGCTGTCGACGCCACTCGCAGAGCATGAGCTCGACTGGTTGATCTCCTCAGGACAATTCGCGCTGGACGACGTTGAGTCCGCAGCGCTCCATCAACACATGCGCGCCTTGCGCCAGGGCGGGCTTGAACGGCCGCAGTGGAGCCTGAATGCATTCGCATCGCAATATAAATCGTTGTCACTGCCAAGAACCGTCGTCACGCGCATGTTGGATGCCCAGCGGCGCTTGAACGAACATGCGCGCGTGAACCGCAGTCCGCTCGAGTGGGCGGAGTTTGCGCCGCAGTTGCTTCAAGCCATCGGTTGGCCTGGAGCGCGCCCGCTTTCGAGCGCCGAATTCCAATCGCTGCGCAGTTGGCAACAAACAGTGGAATCCTGCGCCGGCCTCGGCTTTGATGGCCAGCGCATTCCGTGGCTCGAGTTTGTCTCAGTGCTCGGGCGCGCGCTCAACGAGACGCTCTTCGCTCCTGAATCGCGCAATGCACCCATTCAGATCGCCGGCCCGGCAGAGGCGGCGGGACTTGCGGCCGATGCGGTATGGTTCATGGGCGCAGACGAAGACTCATGGCCGGCAAAGGGCAATATGCATCCGCTATTGCCGGTGGATGTTCAGCGCGCCGCAGCAATGCCGCACTCCACATCTCAGCTTGACTGGGATGTTTCGCACGCCATCACAACGGGTCTTCTTGCCTCCGCGCCCACTGTTTGCTTCAGCTATGCGCGCCAAAGCGAAGACGCTGAAGCCCGGCCATCGCGATTGATCGTGCAACTTGCGGGCCCTGCACAAGAGTTGCCTGCGGACTTGACGCCACGCACCACACCCGCTCTACTTGCGGAGTTCGTTACGGACTCGACGCGCGTTCCCTTCGATGCAGGCAAGGTTCCCGGCGGCGCTGGCGTTCTCACGCATCAGTCGCAATGTTCTTTCAAGTCCTTCGCTACGGCGCGACTCGCCGCACAGTCCTGGCGCACGGCCGAGGCAGGTTTAACCGCCGCTCAGCGCGGGCAGCTGCTTCATGCCACGCTTCATTCCATTTGGGGAGGGTCCGCGACCAAGGGAATTCGCACGCTCGCAGAGCTTCGCGCACTTGCCGATCAAACCGCATTTATCGCCGCGCATGTTTATGGCGCGCTCGATCTCGCAATTCATCCCTCAATTCGAGAGCGCATGCCGCGCGGTTATCTCGCGCTTGAAGAGCAACGTCTTGTCCGCCTGATCGATGAATGGCTTGCTTACGAATCTACACGCGTTGAGTTTCAAGTTGCGGAGACCGAGGCCAGGCACACCGTCAAACTTGCCGGGCTCTCCTTCGACCTTCGTCTCGATCGCATCGACCGCCTCAACGATGGCACACTGCTCGTCATCGATTACAAGACCGGCCAGGTTACACCCAAGGCGTGGGAACCGCCGCGGCCCGACGACGTGCAGCTCCCTCTCTACGCAGGCTTTGCTCTCGATGAAGAAGCAGATTTGCTCGGCGGCCTCGTCTTTGCCAAAGTGCGCCTGGGCGAACAGAGCTTTGCCGGCCACGTGGGCGATGCGCGGGCCACCTTGTTTCCCAATCTGAGCGGAACCAGCGCACTGGTGAAAAATCCACTCTCCGCAGAGCAAATCGTCGAATGGAAGAATCTGATCGAGACTCTTGCTCACGACTTTCTCGATGGCCGCGCCAATGTCGATCCGCGCGACTATCCAAAAACATGCGAGCGCTGCGGGCTTCAGACGCTGTGCCGCGTGGATGAGACGCACATATTAGCGAGTGACGATGAAGACGGTGAAGCTACTGGAGAGGAGTTGGCCGATGAGTAACTCCAGACCAGCGCCGCCCGATCAGGCCGCACGCGAACGAGCACTCGACCCGCGCAGCTCTGTGCTTGTGCAGGCGCCCGCCGGCTCAGGCAAGACCGATCTGCTCACCCGCCGCTTTCTCCGTTTGCTGGCGCAGGTCGACGATCCGGCCAGGATTGTGGCCATCACATTTACCAAGGCTGCCGCTGCTGAAATGCGTCACCGCATTCTCGACGAGCTGGAGAAAGCCGCAGTCAGCAACAGCGCATCAGCCGATGCATTTGCAATGGAAGCCCTGGCTCTCCGCGCCCTGAATCACTCCCAGGCTCTCGGTTGGAATCTCCTCGATCAATCTGCGCAGCTTCGCATCTCGACTATCGATTCATTCTGCCGCGAGATCGCGCTTCAGCAGCCGCTGCTCTCCGGTCTTGGCGATGGGCTCGCAATTTACGAGCACCCTGAAGAGCTCTACCGGCGCGCTGCACGCAACACTCTGGAGCGGCTCGACTCTGCCGCTCCGGCGCTGCGCACCGCAATCGAAGACCTGCTCCTGTGGCGCGATAACAACTGGAACGAGATGGAGACGCTGCTGGTAGAAATGCTGGCCAGTCGCGACCGCTGGATGCACGGTTTTGTACTCGACCGCGATCCCGACTGGCCGGCTCTGCGCGCACGCCTGGAACAGCCCTTCGCAAATAGGATTCAGGAATCGCTCACCCGCCTCGCCAGTCTTCTCGACCAGGTTCCCGAAGCACGCGGCGAGGCGCTGCGGCTGGCTCGCTTCGCCTGCGAGAACGGCGCAGCCGAGCAATTTCAATCTCTCGCCGAGCTCGCCGACTTCCCTTCCATCGTCTTCGAAGCTGCAGAAGCGCCAGGTGTTGAGCAGCTTGAAGAATCGTGCCGCGCATACAATGCGCTCGCCACTCTGCTGCTCACGCTTGAAGGAGCATTTCGCAAATCAGTCGATAAGCGGTTAGGATTCCCTGCCGATCGCAAGGCAGAAAAAGCGCGTCTACTGAGCCTCATCGCGAGTCTTGCCGCTGTGCCGGGCCTGGACTCCGCACTGGCGCAAGTGCGCAGCTTGCCCCCCGTTCACTACAGCGAAGATGAATGGCAGATCCTGCAGGGCTGTTTCGCATTGTTGCGTCACGCTGCCGCCGAGCTGCGCGTCGTGTTTGCCGAGGTGGGCGCTGCGGACTACGTTGAGGTTGCGCAGATCGCGCTGAATGTTCTATGCAGCAGCGATGGCCTACCCAGTGAAGCGGCATTCTCCATCGCGGACGGAATCCAGCACATCCTGGTCGACGAGTTCCAAGACACCAGCCGCCGTCAGCATGAGTTGCTGCGCCGCCTCGTGGCCGCATGGCCTGAGCGCGAGGGCCGCAGTTGCTTCGTGGTTGGCGATCCCATGCAGTCCATTTACTTTTTCCGCGGCGCGGATGCGGAGTTGTTTCCGCGCGTTCGTGAGTCCGGACTGGAAATCCCCAGTGCCGATCCGCTGCTCTTCGATCCGCTCGCGTTGAAGGCAAATTTCCGTACAGCTAGACCTCTCGTTGTCCGGTTGAACGAGGTATTCAGCGCTGTCTTCGCGGCCGACGATGGTAGCGGCGTCACCTTCGATCAAGCCGCTCCCGCGCGAGCCGATGCCGATCCGGCCGCGCTTCCCTTCAACTTGCACGTGCGCTTCTTGCCGCAAGCATCTCTTCAATTGCCCGATGACGGCGAAGCGCAGCCAGGAGAGCTTCCGCAGGCCCAGGAGATTGTCTCGCTGATTGAGAGCCACATGCCGCGCATAGAGCAGGCTCGCGCAAATGGCCTGAAGTATCGCATCGCCGTGCTCGGCCGCACGCGCGCCGCTCTTGCGCCCATTGCGGAGCGGTTGCGAGGCGCGGCAATTCCCTTCCGAGCCGTCGATCTTGAGAGGCTTTCATCGCGGCCTGAAGTGCTCGACGTGCTTGCGCTTGCCCGCGCTCTGCTCAACCCACTCGACCGCGTAGCGTGGCTAGGCGTGCTGCGTGCGCCGTGGTGCGGCCTTTCGCTCAGCGACCTTCATCTGCTCACCAGCGCCGACGATCCCAAGTTGCTTGCCCGTTCAATTCCGGATTTGCTTGCGGAGCGTGCAACACTCCTTAGCCCCGATGGCCGCCTCGCGATTGAGCGCGTGATCAATGTTCTAGCCACCGCGCCCGCGCTCCGTTTTGCTCGCCCCACATCCTCTCTAGGAACCTGGCTCGAACAGATATGGCTGCAACTTGGCGGGGCGCATTGCGTTGATGCCACCGGGCGCGCGAATCTCGATCTGCTGTGGAGCAGCCTCGACAGTCTGCCTGATGGCGAACAGGACTTGCTGGGCCCTGCACTCACGGCCGCTCTCGACAAGCTGACCGCACAGCCCGACCCTCAAGCCAGCAGTGAATGCGGCGTGCAATTGATGACCATCCATAAATCCAAAGGACTGGAGTTCGAGGTGGTTATCGTTCCTTCGCTCGAAGCCGGCGCGCGCCGGGGCGCTTTCAAGATGCTCTCGTGGCTCGAGCGCGGGCTTCCTCCTGAAGCGGCCGCGAATGATGCAGATCAAATTACTGAGTTCCTCGTCGCTCCGCTTCAGTCCAAAGGCAGCGATCGCAGCGGAGCAAAAGCCTGGGTTGACCGCGCGTTCGCAGCGCGTGAATTGCAAGAGATGCGGCGGCTGCTCTATGTTGCGGCCACCCGCGCCCGCGACGAGTTGCATCTGTTCGCGCGCCCCAGTTGCAGACAAGGCAAGAATGGTGAGTGGGTTCTGGCGGAGCCCTCGGCGAGCCTGCTGGGAACCGCATGGCCAGCATTGAAAGCAGAGATCGAAGAGCGCTTCGAACAATGGAAATCGGCGCAGACCGGGTCATCCTCCGAGCCTTCGATCATCGATTCCCTTGCTGCTTCCGGGGAGAGCAATCTGATCCAAATGCCGTCTGCACAAAGACCAACTCTCCTGCGCCGCTTGCCTGCCGATTACAGCGCTCCGCAAAGTGAACGTGCCGCAGCATCCACCACGCCCATCATTGGAATTGGCGCCGATAGCCCCTACCAGCGCCACGAAGGCGGCTTGCAATCGCGCGCCCTTGGCGTCGGCGTTCACACGCTGCTTGAGACGCTGGCGCGCCAGCGCGAACGCAAAGGCTGGGATGCCGCACACATTCTGCTGCAACAGATGCAACCGCGGATCGCCGCGCAGGTTCGCGCCGCTGGCGTTGACGCGTTGCAGGCAAACCGCGTCGCCGCGGTAGCCGTCGAGATTGCTCTCAATGCCTCGCGCGACGCCATCGGGCAATGGATTCTCTCACCCCACGCGGATGCATCGAGCGAGGCGCGCTGGGTTGGTGTGGTCAACGGGAATCTGCGCACCGTACAGGTGGACCGTGTGTTTCGCGCCGGAGCCGAGCCGCTCTCAAACGACGGCAACACCTGGTGGATTGTCGACTACAAGACCGCCCACGCGGACGGGCTTGACCCCGCCATCGCATTGCCGCAGTTGCGCGCAGTCTTTGCGCCGCAGCTCGAAGCCTACGCCGAGGTGTTGCGCAAGCTTCGCGGCAGCGCACAAATACACGCCGGACTTTACTATCCGCGAATGTCCCTCTTCGATTGGTGGCAGATATAGCAAACGAGGCGCGGATTTAAGTCCGCGCCTCGTCATGTTTGATCGATAAAGTTGACGCTTACTGCAGATTCGCCATCAGGCTATCGAGCGCCGACTTGGGAGGCCGCGTGACCGACTCAGGCAGCGTGGCCAGCGGCACTTCAACCATATTTAACTGGTCGATGAACGTAGGCTTCTGCGTGTCGATATAGAAAACGCCAGTCAGGATCTCTTCCTTTTCCTGTGCTTCCATCAGCGTGCGGACCGCGTTTGCCTTGTCGGTGGGATCGTAGTCTTCAAGCAACTTGCGCAGACGCAGGCTTGACCCATCGTGCATCTCCACGTCGTACACTTCGCCGGAGTCGTAGTCTACCTCGATATCGTCGAAGCTGGCCACAAATCCGATCTCGTTGATCGGCTCGTCGTTCTCCTGCAGAAACTTGTAGCTCTTGGTCGAGCCTTCGTGATCGTTAAAGGTCACGCAGGGGCTGATCACGTCGAGCATTACAGTTCCCTTGTGCGCAATCGCAGCCTTCAGCATCGACAGCAATTGCTTCTTGTCGCCGGAGAAGGAACGTCCAACAAAAGTCGCGCCCAACTGAATGGCCAGCGCGCAGGTGTCGATTCCCGGCAGTTCGTTGACGACGCCGGTCTTCAATCTCGAGCCGATGTCAGCGGTCGCCGAGAACTGTCCTTTGGTCAAACCGTACACACCGTTGTCTTCGATGATGTAGATCATCGGCAGATTGCGGCGCATCAGGTGGACAAACTGGCCGATGCCGATCGACGCGGAATCGCCGTCGCCGGAGACGCCAAGCGCCATTACCGTGCTATTTGCCAGCACGGCTCCGGTGGTCACCGAAGGCATGCGTCCATGCACGCTGTTAAAGGCATGTGCGCGGCTTAGAAAGTAGGCCGGGCTTTTTGACGAGCAGCCGATGCCGCTCATCTTGATGACCCGTTCCGGCTCCACGCCCATCTCGTACAGGGCATCCACAATGCGCTCAGAGATTGCGTTATGGCCGCAGCCGGCGCACAGCGTGCTTTTGCCGCCGCGGTACTCCAGGATCGGAAGGCCGATGTGATTCAC
>CAYZVG010000132.1:0-8294 GCA_964481595.1 uncultured Occallatibacter sp.
TGAACAAACGTGTTGGGAGTTTGCAACAGGTGATCCGGCTTCAAGCTGCTCCGTGTCAATCCGAGATGGTGCATGTGTGACCTCGCGGGAAATTGCGTTGTTCGATTCTAGCGAATACTGGCAGCAAACCGCGCAAGAAATTTGCCGCCTGTTTGCAGTGCGGCCTCCACGTCTTCTTCCCGAACGGTTTCGTCGGGATGATGGCTGATGCCTCCAGGACTGCGCAAAAACAGCATCGCCGTGGGCACGCGCGCGGCCATCACCATCGCATCGTGACCCGCTCCGCTCGGCATATGCTTCACAGGCAGTCCAACCGCCTCAACTGCATCTGCAAGAAACGTAGTCAGCCGTTCATCCATCGGCACCGCAGACTGATCCAACTGTCTCTCCTGCTGCAAAGTCAAACCCCTTCGCGCGGCGATTGCATTTGCACTTTCGAGCAGTTGCTCCACTGCGGCGCGGCGCACAAAGTCGTGAAGGTGGCGCACATCCAGGCTGGCCTTTACGGAGCCGGGAATCACATTGCCCGCGTTTGGATCGACGGTAATCTTTCCCACCGTTGCCACAAGCCCGTCCGTTGAGCGCGCCGCCGATTCCACTTCCGCAATCCATTCCGCCGCCGCGGCAAGCGCATCGTGGCGAAGGCCCATCGGCGTTGTTCCCGCGTGGTTGGCGTGTCCGGTGAATTCGATAGTCCAGCGCGATTGGCCCACGATTCCATTCACAACGGCAAGGCTCAACTTCTCCGCTTCAAGCACTGGGCCTTGCTCTATATGTATCTCAACGAATGCCGCGGCCGTGCCGTCCAGTGCGGCCTCGTCGATTCGAGCGGGATCGAGGCCAAAGGTGCGGATAGCAGTCTCAAGCGGGACTCCATTCGCATCTTTTAATTCGAGCAGCGACGGGTCAAAGCGCCCAGCCACAGCTCTGCTGCCGATAAAGGGAACACCGAAGCGCACGCCCTCTTCCTCAGAGAATGCAATCACCTCGATGGGCAGCGGCAATGCAAGCCGCTGTGCAATGCGCACCCATTCAATCGCCATCACAACGCCAAGCACTCCGTCGAATTTGCCGGCATTCGGAACCGTGTCAATGTGCGAACCAAGGATGAGCCGGTTCGCGGCCGTTCCCTGCGGCAGCCAAACTCCGCGCAGATTGCCCGCCGCATCCACGCGCACATCCATGCCCAGTGCCTCCATGCGTTCGCGCAAATACGCATGAACCGCCGCTACGGGAGGCGTGAGATACCGGCGAACGATGCGCTCCGGCTCTTCGCTCATGGCCGCGATCTGCGCGCATTCCGTCATCACTCTCTGCGCGCGCTCACCCATGGCGAACGATCTCCATTCCGCGTGCAACCTGGCTAAACCCGTTTGCACTGCAGACAGCACTGCCTCGCAGCCATGTTTCCACTACTTGCCCGCGCAGCCGTGCGCCGAGGTAGGGCGAGAGCTTATGTCGAAAATGCAGTTGTTCGTTTGCAACCGTCCATTCAGTGTCTGGATTGAAGACCACAAAGTCCGCATCCGCGCCGGCAACGAGTTCGCCTTTTCTGCCTGTGAGCCCAGCTAACTTCGCCGGTGCTGAGCTCATCCATCGTCCCAGGTTCTCGATTGGCAAGCCGCGGCGTTGCATTGCGGTCCACAGCACAGGCAGCGCCAGGCCGAGAGTTGCAATTCCGCCCCATGCATGGTCCCAACGGCCTTCACCTCCGTTGGTCTTGCTGCCCTTCATCTCCGCTGGGCATGGCGAGTGGTCGGTGATCACCATATCGATGATTCCCGCTTCAAGGCCTTGCCAGAGTGCTTCACGGTTTTCTGCATTGCGAATGGGAGGCGTGCATTTAAATTCGGTCGCGCCATCTTCAATCTCTTCGGCTGCGAACCATAGGTAATGCGTGCAGGTTTCCACAGTGATCGGCACGCCGCGCATTCGCGATTCAGCCAGCAGCGGCAATGCCTTCGCACTGGATAGATGCACCACGTGAATCGGCGATTGAAACTCCTCCGCAAGCTGAATGAGCAATGCGATTGCCTCAATCTCAGCCGCGTCAGGCCGCGACGCTAGAAAAGTCGAATACATGTGCCAATCCGCATGAGCGGCGACCAGCGCCGCCGTTGCCGCATCTACCGGGTCTGCTAACTCGGCATGTGCGAGCAAGGGAAGTCCCGTTCCGCGGAGCTTGCCGAGCGCCTTGCGCAGATCGGCTTCGTCCACCCAGGCAAACCCGTCGATTCCGGAGTGAATCATGAAGCACTTGAATCCGGGAACACCGGCGCGAGCCAGGGGTGGCAGGTGGTCGGCGTTGCCGCGCACTACGCCTCCCCAGGTGGCCCAGTCAACCCACGCGTTTCCGCGTGCGGCCTGGCGCTTGGCTTCAAGTGAGCGAACGTCAATCGTCTCCGGCGCGCAATTCAGCGGCATATCCACCAGAGCGGTAACGCCGCCGGCGGCCGCTGCTTTGGTCGCGGTTTCAAAGCCCTCCCACTCTGCTCGGCCGGGGTCGTTGATGTGCACATGCGAATCGACCAGGCCGGGTAGGATCACGTTTTCACCGAAATCGTGCAGGTCTGCGCCGGTGGGAACGTCGTTCCAACCCACAACTGCGGTGATGCGTTCCCGCTCGGTCAACAGGGCTGCGGGGACGAGACCATCGGCTGTCAGGACGCGGGTCGAGCGGAATGCTTTGGCCATGCTTCTTCTACTGTGCCTTTTCGGGGCAGCAAGAGCAAGTGCGCCAGTGGTTGCGGGCTGGCGGAGTGCACGTTTGAATCCCCGTGGGCTGGTAGTCTAAAGTCAATCCCGCCGGAATTTGCGAGGAGTGCATCGTCGCACAAACGGCGGAACGGTCATGGGCCGAAATGGGAGTGAGATATGTTGTTGGGACATTCGATTATTAACGGCAAGCCGAGGGAGACTTCTGGTGCGGAGTTTGCCGGCATCGACCCCGTAACCGGGAAGCGGTTGGAGCCTGTGTACCACTCTGCCGGCAGCGAAGAGGTGGACCTGGCGGCCACTCTGGCCGAGCAGGCATTTGAGATTTTCAGCAAGACGCCGGGCAAGGAGAAGGGCCGCTTTCTGCGCCATATCGCCGATGGTCTTGAGGCGGCGAAGGCCAGCCTGGTGGAGCGCGCGCATCTTGAGACGGCGCTGCCCGAAGCACGGCTGCAGGGCGAAGCGGCACGCACCATCAATCAGCTTCGCCTGTTTGCGCAGGTGGTTGAAGAGGGCTCGTGGCTGATGGCGCGCATTGACCCGGCCCAGCCCGATCGCAAGCCGATGGCGCGGTCGGATATACGGTCGATGCTGCGCCCGCTTGGTCCGGTGGCGGTGTTTGGCGCCAGCAATTTCCCGCTGGCGTTTTCAGTAGCAGGCGGCGACACCGCATCGGCGTTCGCGGCGGGTTGTCCGGTGATTGTAAAGGCGCACTCCGCGCACCCCGGCACCAGCGAGATTGTGGCGCAGGTAATTTGCAACAGCGTGCGCGAGTGCGGACTGCCGGCAGGCACCTTTGCCGTGCTGTTTGGCTCGGGCGCTCAAGTGGGCGCGGCGCTGGTGGAGCATCCAGCGGTGAAGGCAGTTGGCTTCACGGGCTCGCTCTCGGCGGGCAAGTCGCTGATGGAGCTGGCTGCGTCGCGGCCGGAGCCGATCCCGTGCTTTATGGAGATGAGCAGCACCAACCCGCTGTTTGTGCTGCCTGAGGCTCTGGAGACGCGCGGCGCGCAGATTGCTGCGGGACTGTTCGCGTCGTTCACGATGGGCGTGGGACAGTTCTGCACCAAGCCGGGACTGGTGTTTCTGCCGCGCAACAAGGCCGCCGACGCAGTGGTTGCCGAGCTTGTGAGCCGCGTGAATCAGGCTGGCGCAGCGCCAATGCTCACGGACGGAATCTCAAGGAACTACAAGTCAGGCGTGGCTGTGCGCGAGGGTAACTCGCAGGCCGCGGTGCTGGCGCAGCCTGAGACCACCAACGAGATGGGACCCGTGGATGTGCTGCCGGTTCTGTTTCAGGCGAGCGCCGCGGCTCTGGCCCGCGATCCTCACCTGGAGAAGGAGATCTTCGGGCCGACCACGCTCATCATCCGCTACGAGGATCAGGCGGAGCTGATTGGAGCAGTGCGCGCGCTCGAAGGCCAACTGACGGCAACGCTGCACGGCACCGATGCGGATCTCGCGGCATTCGGCGATTTGATCTCGGTTCTCGAAGGCAAAGCGGGACGGCTGCTGGTGAACGGATTTCCAACCGGCGTTGAGGTTTGCCATGCGATGGTTCACGGCGGACCTTTCCCGGCGACGAGCGACAGCCGCCACACATCGGTCGGCACGCAGGCTATCTACAGGTTTGCGCGGCCGGTTTGCTACCAGGACTTTCCGCAGGCTGCTCTGCCGGCTGAGTTGAAGAACGAGAATCCGCTGGGAATTTTGCGGATGATCGACGGCGTGTTTACGCGCGAGGCGCTGTAAGCCAAATGCGCGACGAGGCGGCGGCGGGGTGGGTGCTCTACGACGGCGAGTGCGCTTTCTGCGTTCGATGGATGCATTTCTGGTTGCCGGTTTTGCGCCACCGGGGTTTTGCAACGGATACGCTCCAGGCCGATTGGACCGCGGAAGCGCTGGGCATGACGCGCGAGGAAGTTTTGCGCGACGTGAGACTGCTGACGGCCGACGGCACTGCTTATGCAGGCGCGAATGTGTATTTGTATGTGGCGCGGAAGATCTGGTGGGCGTGGCCCTTCGGATTTCTCTTCAGCCTTCCGGGCTTGAACAGGCTGATTTGGATGGGATACAGGTGGTTTGCCGCCAATCGGCATTGTGTTGCTGGGCATTGCGCTGGGCCGCGGTGACCGAACCTCATATTGTGTAGGTGAAGACAGCCGCGAGCGGATACTTACTGTTCGTGCTATCCCACCCATCCGCAAAAGACGCGGATGGATGGGGCACGGAGCTTTTGCGGGTGGGTTATGATTTCAAAAATCGGGGTGAGTTCTTCGGCCGAAGGGCGGGGATTGCGAATTCGTCAACTGGGTGGGGGAGTGCTATCCCAGGTGCCCAAATGCGAGGCATCTCCACCCCAACAGGCAAAAATCGCCCGTTGGGGACCCCGGACCTGGGGCACCCACTATTGGAGGGGGATTTCAATTTGCTCCCCCGGCACCCGGGCCACCCGCCTCGCAAGAAATTGTAAATCCACCTTGAGGTCTTGACTCTACGCGAAAATCCGTACAAGCGATCCTCCCATCACGCGATTTGATACTGATTCCACCAGTGCAGGTCATGCTCTTTGCATTTTCTGCAGATTCCGTAGTATCCCAATAGTGTGCGTTCTCTGCCGATTCCGTGAACGAATATTTGTTGTTGGTATTGGTATTCTCTTCGGCCTCTGTTATGGAAGCGATGTAGACACGCATAGTCTCCCCCTCTTGTTTGGATTGTTAATCCCCCACTTTGAATGGCAGCGTGAAGTTTCTCGAATAACTCACACCAGCGTCATTTCCCCACATTCCTTTTGTCAATTATGCAAAACTCGCCAATTATAAACGTATTGCTCTATCTTCGTTACCTGCAACCTTATTGCTGGGTCGATAAACGGATATATCCTCTATCTCCTGATCAATTGGCGGCAGAGGAGGCGCTGGCGGCTTTGTTGGTCCGCAGCGCCAGGATAATCAGGCCGGAGATAACCAGTGACGCTGACAGAACGAAGAAGCCGGCGCGGGCGTTGCCTGTTATAGCTTGCAGCAGGCCGACGAGCCAGGTTCCGGCGAATCCGCCGAGCGCGCCGCAACTGTTGATGAGGGCGAAGACTTCTCCTGCGACGGTTTTGGGGAGCATCTCAGGAACGATGGACCAGAAGGGGCCGTAAGGTGCGTACATGGCTCCGCCGGCGACGATGAGCGAGACATACGAGAGCCAGAAGTGATTGCCGGCAGTTATGTAAGAGCAGAAGAGCGCGACGCCGGAGAGTAACAGGAATGGCCAGACGAAGGGCTTGCGGTCGAGAGTGCGGTCAGAGAAATAAGCGACGGCCAGCATGAGCACGACGGCGAGCAGGAAGGGCGCGGCGCTGAGCAGACCAATGGTTTCGATTCCACGCGAAGAGCCGGAGCGAATCATCTCCGGAATCCACAAGACAAGGCCGTAGACACCGAAGCTCCAAAAGAAATATTGGATGCAGAGCAGGATGACTGCGGGGACGCGCAGGGCGGCGAGAAAGCTGCCGTATTGTGGCAGGCCGGTCTGCTCGGACTGGAGCGCGGCTTCAAGCGCGAGGCTGCTTTCGGGCTTAAGCCATGAGGCGTGGCGGGGTTGGTCATGGGCGATGACGATCCAGACAAAGGCCCAGAGGACGGAGGGGATTCCTTCAAGGATGAAGGTCATCTGCCAGCCTACGGCTTTGATGAGATAGCCGGTGACGGCGGCCATCCACGTAACGGTGACAGGATTGCCGAGGATGAGGATGGCGTTGGCTCGTGACCGCTCGCCGCGCGTGAACCAGTTGGTGAGCAGGATGAGCATGGAAGGGAAGATGAGGCTTTCCGCAACGCCGAGGAGTGTGCGGTCGGCGACCAGAAGCCAGTAGTTGTGGATGACGCCGGTGAGACCGGAGAGCACGCCCCAACTGATGAGCGCGAAAAAGACCAGGCGCGTGGCGCTGCGGCGGCGGGCGTAAGAGGCTGCGGGAATCTGAAAAAAGAAATAGCCGAGGAAGAAGACGGATCCGAGAAAGGCGGCGCGCGATTCGGTGATGTGCAGGCTGGCGGCGAGGCCGGCGGCTGCGCCGAATCCGAAGTTGGAGCGGCCGAGATAGGCCAGGCTGTAGGTGAAGAAGACCACCGGCATGAGGTAGAGCCAGCGGCGGCGCAGGTCAGGATGATTCTGAAAGAGAGGTTGAGCGGGCGAGTTTGGCACACAAGCGTTATAGCACCTGAGCATGAGCGCGCTCCAGTGCGGCGGGATTTTCTATACTTGAGGACGAGTTGAGAGGGGCTACGCAATCCAAAACATATCGTTGACTACGGTGCTTGAGTCGGGTGACGCGAAGCTATTCAGCGTGGCCACACATGCCGCGGGACCGGCAGGGCAACTGCCGCTGACCAAAGAGATGCTGCTGACCGAGCCCTCGGGAAACCTGTTTGGGCTGACGCAGAGCGCGGGGATGGGCTGGGAACCGCAACGGCTGCTCGATCCCGAATTTTTGATTTTGAGTACGCATGGCGGGCTTCGCGCGGAAAACGGCGAGCCGATTGCGCTGGGGTTCCACTCAGGACATTGGGAGGTGGGACTGCTGGTGGGCGAGGCGGCGCGGGAACTGAAGGCCCAGCGCGCGATTCCTTATGCGGGAGCGTGTACCGATCCTTGCGACGGACGGACGCAGGGGACGGCGGGGATGCTGGACTCGCTGCCTTATCGCAACGACGCGGCGATTGTGCTGCGGCGGCTGATGCGGTCGTTGCCGACGGGCAAGGGGACGATTGGGATTGCCACCTGCGACAAGGGATTGCCGGCGATGATGATGGCGCTGGCTTCGTCTGGGCGTAAGCCGGCGGTGCTGGTTCCGGGCGGCGTGACGCTGCTGCCGGAGGCGGGCGAGGACGCGGGCAAGGTGCAGACGATTGGCGCGCGGTTTGCGCAGGGGCAAATCTCGCTGGAGTACGCGGCGGAGGTGGGATGCAGGGCGTGCGCGTCGCCGGGCGGCGGCTGCCAGTTTCTGGGAACGGCGGCCACGTCGCAGGTGGTGGGCGAGGCGCTGGGATTGTCACTACCGCACTCGGCGCTGGCGCCTTCAGGGCAGCCGATCTGGCTTGACGCGGCAAGGCGGTCGAGCCGGGCGATTCTGCGGCTGCACGCGCTGGGGATGGGCGTGGATGCGATTTTGACGCCGGCGGCGATACGCAATGCGATGGTGGTGCACGCGGCGTTTGGTGGGTCGACGAATCTGCTGCTGCATATTCCCGCGATTGCTCACGCGGCGGGGCTGAAGCGGCCCACGGTGGCGGATTGGACGGAGATTAACCGGCTGACGCCTCGGCTGGTGGATGCGCTGCCGAATGGTCCGCGAGGGTTTGCGACGGTGCAGGTGTTTCTGGCGGGGGGCGTGCCGGAGGCGATGCTGGAACTGCGCTCTCTTGGGCTTTTGGACGAGAGCGTGCTGACGGTGACGGGTGAGACGCTGGGCGCGAATCTTGACTGGTGGCAGCAGAGCGAACGGCGGCAGATGCTGCGGCGCGAACTGAAGGAGCGGGACGGGATCGACGCGGAAGACGTGATTATGCCTCCGGAGCGGGCGCGCGAGC
>CAYZVG010000133.1:0-8293 GCA_964481595.1 uncultured Occallatibacter sp.
GCCGTGCGAATCTCAGCATCGGCGCGGCCGTGAATCGCAATCTCGCCCGCCGCCGATGCCGGAGCGGGAGAAGCCGGAGCAGCTTCGGCGCGCACCGGCGCTGGCCGCTGTGCGATTGGATTCGGTTCAGCGGCAGTCGTCGCCGCTGCCGGCCGCATGGGAACCGCCTTTGGCTGCGCTTCGGCTGCCTTCGCCTGCGCTGCAGCGGCTGCATCCGCCTCTGGCGCGGCGCTCTCCCAAATGCTTTTGCGCACCGGGGGCGTAATCGGAATCTCCTCGGCCTTTGCGGCTGCCGTGCCTGCCGCCGCAGCCTCGGCCTTGGCTTCCTCAATCTTCTTGTCCAGATCGCTCTGCTCAAGTTCGCTTTGCCCCAGCGGCGCGCGCTTGAACGCCGGAATCTCATCCAGCTCGTCGGTCTCGGTCCCGCGCTTACGGCGGTTAAATAGCCTTTTGAAAAATCCTTCCCGCTCTGGCTCCCAGGCCTCTTCGTTCTCCTCAGGCAGGCCGGCGTTGGCCGCTTGCGCAAACCCCAGCTTCTGCGCCACGGGACGTTCGCCCAGAACATCTTCCAGTTCGAATCCGCGCTCCTGCTCCTGCTTGCGTTCGGCGCGTTCCTCGCGCCAGTTCCGCCAGCGCTCGCAAAGGCTGCGCGCCTGCAGCCAGCGGTCCTCCGCGCTCTCTTTCAATACTGAGAAGCTCACGGCGGAGGCAAAGTAAAGTCCCGTGCCGGCCAGCACCGCGGCCACAATCCACGATCCCTGGATGTTCAGATAGGTCACCAGCCAGCCCGTCATCAGCCGGCCCACAACGCCCTCCACCGGCAGCACGTGCATCCAGCGCCAGTGCCATGGCAGCAGTCCAAACACCGCCGGTACAAACGCCAGCGCCAGCAGCGTGCCCGCCCAGCGCAGCAGCACCGATCCGCTTGGCCGCGAGCGCATCCACGTCCAGCCCAGCCCGCCCATCCATAGCGGGATGAGAAAACTTGTCAGGCCAAGAGTCTGCAGCAGCAGGTCGCTGGCATAAGCGCCCAACAAGCCCGTCCAGTTGCGCACCGTATGCGGTCCCGCCACGCCGGCAGCGGTATTCAGTGAGGGGTCAGCCGCGTGGTAGGTGGCCAGCGCCAGCAGCAGCAGCGCCGAGACCAGCAGAACCACGAGCCCCAGAAAGATGTTCACGGGGCGGCTACGCGTTGGGGAAAGAACAATGCGAATTGGCTTCATCACGGGCGCTTCCGCCTGGCCGGGCCGCGCCAAAAAGCGGCGAATATACTCCCGGTTCTGCTCTTATTATCCGCGCCACAGTTGTGGATTCCGCCCAAAACAGCGCCCGGGGAACCTTGCTATGGACCCCCGCCACGGTTGCCCGACGAGAGGGAAAAATGAGCGGAGAAACAGCGACCCTCGCAGAATTCAAAAGAGCAACGCAAGAAGCGTCAGGGCGCAACTTAAAGTGCAGCGGAAAAACTCTTTATGGCCGCCACATTCAAAGGTCTTGTAATATGGGCACGGCTTCCAACCGCGCCGCATTGTCGCCATTCATTAAAGGGGTTTCACTGGCTACGGAGAAACTCGTCGTGGCCACCACACTCAGCAGCTTTGTAACAAGAGCACAGCTTCACAGGCTGCGGAAAAACACCTCGGCCACCACATTTAGCAGTTTTGTAACAAGGGCACGGCTTCAGCCGGGCCGAAAGCGATTGAAAAGAAGAGTTGGGGCTTCACAGGCTGCGGAAAAACTCTTTTTGTATCGAAAGGCAAAAAACAGATCGCGCCAGGAAGCTCTAGGAGCGATCCGCAAGGGGCGGTTGATGGTTTAATATCCCCCAATTTTCGACCGTTCGACATACTTTCGGAGTTTTTCCGCAGCCTGTTCAGCCCCTGCTGGATTTCCCTTCGCACCAAGGCAACTGGATTGCCTTCCCCGCAACCTTTTCAGCGGTGCCGCATAATCGCCATTGAATCAAAGGGGTTTTAACCCCTGCGGTAACTTTGCCCAAAAAGTCGCTAAGACATCCTTCTCGCCCACATACTCTGCGCCGGCCCAAGAAGTCGAGCGGCCGCGTAAAAAGTCTCAATCCTGCTCAACAATATCTGCGGGCAGACCCACCACCCGTTGGATGGACCCGGAACAAATGTTGACGGAAAGGTAATTACCGAGTAGGCGGTGATACAGGAGTTGGAGTGGGTTAGTCCTGAAACTCTTTAGGCAAGAGCCATTTCTGAATTAACTTCAACCCTTTGCCGTCTTCCATGACATAGTCGTAATACCCGCAATCGTGCTCGTTAGGACAACCGTTGATTTTTAGGAGTCGGCTCGAAGGAAAAAACTGGATGCGAAGTAGTTCGTCACCAGACTGCTTCTCAAGCCATTGGCCCGGCAGGTCGGCTATTCCAAAGCCGTCGTAGACTTTTCCATTTATTGAATCGACGATATAAAAGCCGCTGCAACCTGCCCCGCATCCGAATTGGGGTAGGGTGTAATGTCCAGCAAATTGCACCTCCGATTTGGCTCCGCTTCGGATGACGGTGCGAAACGTCCTTTCATCTCGGTCTAGCCTCGGCGCAGCCGGTGCTCCCTTATAGATTTGCTTAGCTGCGTAGTCCTCAAACGACGGACGAGCGGGAATCGATTGCGCTGTGAGCACGGTTGAACAGAGGAGCAGCAGCAGCGAAGGACGAGTCATGAGGTAATAATATTCTGTTTGTGACGAGTTTCCCGGGTCGTCGGCAAGTGGGAAATAACCCAAGAATCGGGTAATGTCCGGGTTGGCGGTGACTCGCCCGGATTGCTGTTGATAGAGTGGTAGATTATTTGCATGCGTAGAGCAACACTTTTCTTGCTAACGTTTATTGCCTTTGTGCTTGAAGCTGGCCAAGCCTCAGCCCCGTTCGTCACCTTTAGCGATCCCGTGATGAACTTTACCTTCAGTTATCCCGACGAATTCCGATCTCTCGCTTCTGTGCAACCTCTTCTGGGAGGATGCCTCACGATTCCACTTCGCCTTGCAGGAAAGTCTGAGCGTCCCTACGAACGAATTCTCATCAACGAGATTGACTATGGCTGTCTTGAAAGGAGCACACCGGATGTCGGTTCCCTAACGAGAAGCACCTCGAACGACCTGTTGAATGTTTATGGAAAGGTCGTGATAAGCGAGCCGATCAGATTTCTGCTGGATGGACATGCGGCGGCATTCATCAGCGCCACAGCCGAGGTCGGCGATAACGTAAAGGGGCTGGAGCCCGGCATGAAGCTCTATGCTGCGCAAACCTGCGTCCAACTCGGTCACCGCGTCGCATGTTGGAACGTCCTGTCATCCGATCAGACAAGGCTCAGCCTCTTGTTGACCAGCAAAGTGTCTTTCAACGGGCGTCCCGGACAGATGTGGACACCCTCACGCTGAAATAATCCAGCTTAGTTCACCCAAAAAGCAGCCTCTCGCCCGGTGACGGTTGTATCGTCGCCTATCCGGAAATTACCAATTAGTTATCCCCCTTGGGAAAAGCGCAGGAATCGAGAGCGAGAAAAAGTCGCATCATGCCCCGAAAGTCGGAGTTCTTCGGCAAAGCACCCGGCGGCCGCTCTTTCTGTGGCGCGCAATTACGAAGAAGCAATATCGCAAGTGGTTTATCAATCGCCAGCTATCCGCCGATGTACTTCGCGCCCCACAGCAGCAGGCCGCCGCCCAGAAGAATCCGGTAGATCGCGAACATTGTGAAGCCGTGCCGCCGTACCCAGTACAGAAACCACTCCACCACGCCCAGCGCCACAATAAACGAAACCACCAGCCCAATCGCCAGCACAATCCATCGTTGCCCGTTCATGGCCACGTGCGCCGCGGCAATTGCGCCCTCCGCCGTCTTGCTGGGATGAACCTCCTTGTAGAGGTCCCAGCAGGTGGCCGCAAGCATGGTCGGAATCGAAAGCAGAAAGCTGAACTCGAGCGCCGCCGGACGGCCCAGTCCCGCAATCTGTCCGGCCGCAATCGTCGTCATGGAGCGCGACGCGCCGGGAAAGATCGCCGACAGCGTCTGGCAAAGCCCAATCCAGATTGCCTGCAGCGGGTTCATCTGCTCCACTGTTTCCACTGCTGGGTCAATGCGGCTGGCCCGCGCGTCTACAATCCACATCACGATGCCGCCAATCAGAATCGCCCAGGCCATCGCCGTAAGGCTGCTCAGGTTCTTCTCGCTCCATTTGCGCAGCAACAGCGCCGGAACCGACGTGCACACAAACGCAATCGCCGTCAGGCTAAGGGGGTGGTTGAGCCAGTTGTGCTTGCCGTCTTCGCCGCCGGGAAACATGCGCAGAAACTCCACAATGCGATCGAGAAACAGCAGGCAGAGCGCCACAATCGCGCCCAGTTGAATCACGATCGTGTACATCTGCCAGTACGCGTCGTTCAGCGGAATCCGCATCAGTGCTTCGCTAATGCGCAGGTGCGCCGTGGAGCTGACTGGAAGGAACTCGGTCAAACCTTCCACCACTCCCAATAGAATCGACTGAATGTAGATGTTCACCAGGTCCCTCAGCCCGCGGCTACGGCAACTCCCGGAGCACGGCTCAACAGCCGTCCATTGCTCACTCCTGGTCGATACCGTATACGGGAATCCCTTGCTCCAATTTGAACACCAGAGCCTCAGCCCGCCAAGCATAATCTGATGCGGGAAACTTATCTTTCAACCGTGCGGCCAGCTCCTCGGCGTGACTCTTCGCCTCGCCCGCTTTTTTCCCGCTGCCGTCGGCGGTAAGCATGTCTTTCAAAACCGCCTGGCGGTAGGTTGCAAGATACAGCGCCTGCGCTGTGCGCGTACCGTTCGGGTGCTCCTTGGCGTACTTCTCGTAGATCTCCGTTTCTTTCGCGGGACAATCTTCGCTTCCCTGCCAATCGCCGCACAGCTTGTTGTCGATCAGGTCGTAAGCCGCCAGGTCTGCCCAGCGCGTGCCCGCAAACTGCTTCATCACCTTGCGCAACGCGTCCTCGTCAATCTGCTGGCGCATGTAGGGGTCTTTCGATTTCGACGAGCGCATCGAGTTTACGTCGGCCTTGTCCAGCTGCCATTGAATATCGGCCGAGCGCCACGCCGCCTCAGACACCAGCGGCGAGTTGGGAAACATCTCCGCCAGCCGCCGATACAACAGGCGCGCGCTCTGCGCCGCGTTCACCGGCCCGCGCGGGTCTGAGGCGTCAGCCTCTTCGCCGGCCGCCGCGCCCATCAGTATCTGGTCGCCGTCCGGCGTCGTCTCTTCCACAATCCCCTTGGCCTGCAGCCAGCCTGAGATCGGCGGCGGAGCGCCGTTGGTATCGTCGCCAACAATCGGAGCGTCCTTGTCCTCATGCATCTCTTCCATGTCGGTGTTGGCGTAGACGCGCATCCACGGCCCGCTGGTTTCAGCCACCACCATCTCGCGGCCAATCTGCACCCGCGCCACTTTTTGCGATGCGGTATCGGCGGTTACGTAAAGCCAGGTCACGCGCAGCGCCGTGGCACGCGGTCCGGCCAGTGGCTTCTCTAGTTGCGACGGCTTCTGATCGGCTGCTGCGGCCAGGGTGGCGCAACCCAAAGCCATCAAAAGCGTCAGGGCGCGAAGGGGGATAATCTGCGGCTTCTTCACGGTTACGATCATAGACGAACGACGTTTCTACGCGCCTTCGGTGAGCACTTCGGCTAGCATTCCGGGGTCCACATTGCCGCCGCTGACCACGGCCACAGCCCGGCGATACGCAGGCAACTCCGCGCCATGGAACAGCAGCACCGCCGCTGCCACCGCGCCGCTCGGCTCGGCAACCAGATGAGTCGCCGCCACAATGGCCCGCATCGCCGCGCGTATCTCCGCCTCGGTCACCGTCACAATGCCATCAACAAACGCCTGGATATGAGCAAAATTACGCACGCCAACGCTCTGTGTGCGCAGGCCATCGGCAATGGTGCGGCTGGTCAGCTCCGCGCCCCACGTCGCAATCCGTCCAACCTTGAAGCTCTCCGCCGCATCGCCCGCCAGCTCCGGCTCCACGCCAAAAACCTTCACCCGCGGATTGGTAAGTTTCACCGCCGCCGAAACCCCGCCCAGCAGGCCGCCGCCGCTCACCGGAGCCAGCACCAGGTCAACCTCGGGCCACTCGTCCACAATCTCCAGGCCGCAGGTTCCCTGTCCCGCAATAATCTGCTCGTCGTCGTATGGGGGAATCACCACGTAGCCGTATTCGCGCACCAGCTTTTCGGCCACGGCCAGACGCTCGCTCGATGCCAGCCCCACGTCCACAACCTCCGCGCCCAGCGCAATCGTCGCCGCCCGCTTGATCGCCGGCGCATTCCGCGGCATCACAATCACCGCCTTTGCGCCCACCGCGCGCGCCGCGTATGCCACCGCTTGCGCATGGTTGCCGCTCGAGTAGGTGATCACGCCGCGCGCAATCTCCGCCTGCGTCAGTTGCAGAATCTTGTTCGCCGCGCCGCGCATTTTGAATGCGCCAATCGGCTGCAGACACTCTGCCTTCAGGCGGATATCCTTGTCCGTTCCATAACCTGAAAGCCCCGGAAACGCCGCGCGCGCCAGCGGCGTTCTTACGGCAATCGGCGCAATCCGCGCCGCTGCCGCACGCAGCGTCTCAAGATCCACTAGAGCTTGCGTTTCAGGTTGCATCCGGAGCATCCTCCGCTTGCCGTTCTACTCGTAGGCCAGCGCGTCGATCGGGTCCTTCCGCGCCGCCATCCAAGCCGGATACAGCGCGCCGCAAATCGACCCGACAAAAGCGATCACCGCACCTTTGATGAGCCACTGGCTAGTGATCTCGAAGTTCTGTGTCGGGAATAGATGATGCAGCAGCAACCGCACGCCGTAGGTTCCGGCAATGCCCAAGAGAACTCCGGCAGCGGCCATCACTGCGGTCTCGCGCAGCACCACCCCGACAATCGTGGATTTGGATGCGCCCATCGATTTCAGGATGCCGATTTCGCGCGTACGCTCCAGCACCGCCGTATACATCGACTGGAAGATCACCAGGAATCCGACGATCACCGCAATGCCGGTGACTACATCGAGCGCAATATTGAAGCCGGGCAGCTTCTCCGGCGTCATCTGAGACATCCACTCGTCCATCGTCTGCACCGGATAGTCAGTAAGGCCCGGCGTGTTGTGAATCTCGCTCGCAACGGTCTGCACATTTGCAGGGTCGTCGGCCTTGACGTAAAACAGCGAAGCTCTGCCCACCGCCCCCATCAGGTCACCCAGCGTGTCGATGGGGATCATCTTGCGGCCGCCCTTGCCGTGCTCCACTATTCCACAGATACGGAAAGGGTGTTTCATGACATTAATTGTGTCTCCAACCTCGTAGCGCCGGCCGGTCACCGGGTTACGTCCGGCTGCGAACACGTCGTCCACAATCACGTCGTTTGGCTGCTGAAACGGGCCGCCGGAGAGATATTCAAAGGGCTTGAGCGCGTTGAAGGTAGCGTAATCGACTCCGTAAATCACGCCGAAGTCATCCGACGCGGTGTTGAAATTCAAGATCGCCGGCGACACTACGGCCACGTGCGGGAGCGTGCGAATCGGTATGGCAAAGTTGGCGGGAATCGGCGCGCCGCTGATGCCATTCATGATGCTGCCGCCGCTGGGCCGCACCGTCAGGTCCGCGCCAATCCCGTTGGTGCGCTGCTTCTGGTCGTTGAGCATGCCCATAAAAATGCCCACAATCGACAGAATCATGATGACTTCAATCGCCACCGCCAGCACGCTGATGATCGAGCGCAGCGGACGGTGCACGAGATTGGCAAAAATCAGCTTATTCATTCTTCCTGAGCCTTCTTCGGGCGCCTCCGAGCCATCGGCAAAACCGGCTCAAATCGGCAGAAACCCTCGCCATTCAGGTTAACAGCCGAGGACGGCCCACCCGTCCGCAACCCTGAAACAAGCCACGCAGATGTTCATGAATTTTCTGAAAGGGTATTGCTTCAGCCGTGCCGCAAGAGGCCAATAAAATCGCGGGCCTCTAGCCCCGGAGCGATGTGAACCGCGACGATACCTTTAATCCCAGTTCATGCGATTGCCCGGCACACACCTCTCTGGATCAGTTCGCCGTGCAATTCATCATGACCAACTTGCCTGCAGGGTAACTTCCGGTTTGGCGACATACCAGGCAGAGCGGAAATCCGCTTCGACGTTTGCGCTACTTTTGTGCAAGGGCCTTCTGAATTGCTCGATCAAGTTCACCAACGGTATCCGGTCCGTAGCCGAGCCCCTGATAGACGATGATTCCGTGACGGTCGACGACATAGGTGCGGGGGATTCCGCC
>CAYZVG010000134.1:0-8283 GCA_964481595.1 uncultured Occallatibacter sp.
ACCAGCATCAGCAGCAGCGTGGTGACGCACAGCGCGGGATAAACAAAGCGCGGCGAGTTGTAGACGCTGTAGTCGATGTTCATCAGAACGAACATGAGAGCGACGCCGGCCACTGCCCATCCGGCCTGCCGTCCAACGTCGGCGAACTCGGAGTGGTAGCGCGCCTCCGCCACCACGGCCGAGGCGGAAAACACCATCGCCAGCCCCACCACCACCAGAACCAGAGTGGTGAAGAACATCCATTTATCGACGCCTATGCGTGCCGCCATGCCTGCTATCCCCGCCGATCGGCGACGAGTTGCTTGAAGACGCGGCCGCGATGCTCGTAATTATCAAACTGGTCAAAACTCGAGCAGGCAGGCGCAAGCAGCACTATATCGCCGGGACGTGCGTTGCCGGCAGCCTCGTCTACGGCCTTCTCCAGCGTTCCGCACGAGTGGATAGTAACCGTTCCTGCGAGCTGCGACTCGATTTTGGCGGCGGCTGAACCAATGGTGTAAACCGCGCGCACCCGCTCGCGCAGCAACGCATCGAGATCGGTGTACGGCGAACCCTTGTCTTTGCCCCCCAAAATCAGGTGAATACCGGAAGAAAACGCGGCAATGGCTTTGGCGGTGGCGTCCACATTGGTGGCTTTGGAGTCGTTGTAAAAATCCACGCCGTTGACCGTGGCCACAAACTCCAGCCGGTGCTCGACGGCGCTGAATCTCTCCACCGCGGCGCGGATGACCTCAACCGCAGCCCCGGCCAGCCGTGCGGCCACTACCGCGGCCAGAACGTTCTCAACGTTGTGCGCGCCCTTGAGCGGAATGCTGCTGACCGGCATCACCGGCTCAATGGGCGCATCTTTTTGGGCGCGGTAAACCACCTGCCCGTTCTCGATCCATGCGCCTCTCTCGACGGCGTGCTGGTTTGAGAACCAATAGACGCTGGCGCGGGCGCGCTGGGCCGCATCTGCGGCGGCGGCGTTGCCCGCATTCAGCACCAGGCAGTCGCTCTGCTCCATCGCGGCAAAGATGCGCTCCTTGGCGCGGGCGTAGTTCTCAAAGCTGCCGTGGCGGTCAAGATGGTCGGGCGTGATGTTGAGGATGACAGCGATAGCGGGGCGAAAATCGACCGTGCTCTCCAGCTGAAAACTTGAAACCTCAAGCACCGACCAGGTGTCCGGGGTGCTCTGGTCCACAATGCCGATCACCGGAACGCCGATGTTGCCGCCGACCAGCGTGGGCAGTCCGGCCTTCTCAAGGATTTCGCCGACCAGCGAGGTGGTGGTGGTTTTTCCGTTGGAGCCGGTGATGGCCAGAATCCTGCCCTTGAGAAAGCGCGCGGCCAACTCGATTTCGCCGATCACCGGACGGCCCAGACTGCGGGCCTGCGCCAGCTCGGGCGTTTCCAAAGGAACGCCGGGGCTGACGACGATCAGATCCTGACGGCGGAAGGTGAGAATGCCGTGACCGCCGGCCTCCACCATGATTCCCTCTTCAAGCAGCGCGGGAATGTCTTTGCTCAGCGCCTCGGCCGAGCGCACGTCTGAGACCGTGACCAGCGCGCCCTTATGACGCAAAAACAGGGCCGCGGCCAAACCGGATTTGCCCAACCCTACAACCAGAACTTTCTTGCCTTTGAGATCCATCATGCGCGTTTCGTCCTCACCGCGTTTTTCATTAGTGTAGCCCTTGAATGGAATGCGGAGTATCACTGGATGTGCGGAATGCCGCAACAGCGCGACGCACCTGGCGTCCTGACCCAGAAGTTCGCAACAAGGCAACTGCTGACCGAACGATCCCTGATCCCTGTTCTCTGCATTTCCGTTCGGGGGTGGTGAGCGAAGAATCTGCGGTTGCTCTTTCTAAACTATGGCAAGAACCTCAGCCTGTGCCCCATCCATTCGCGTTTTTGGCGAATGGGTGGGAAACCACAGCCCCAAAGAACAAAATCAAGCGGCCGGAAACCTACCGCAGTTTAAGCGTAGTCAGCGCAAAAAGGGCAAACACCAGCGCGCCAATCCAGAAGCGCACAATCACTTTGGATTCGCTCCAGCCCAGTTGCTCGAAGTGATGATGCAGCGGAGCCATCTTGAAGATGCGCTTGCCGTTGCGCAGCTTGTAGCTGCCCACCTGCAGAATCACCGAAAGGGCTTCAAGAACGAAGATGCCTCCGATGAACGGCAGCAGTAGCTCCTGGCGAATGAGAATGGCGATGGTGCCGATTGCGCCGCCCAAACCGAGCGAACCCACATCGCCCATAAAAATCTCTGCCGGATGGGCGTTGTACCAGAGAAAGCCGATAGATGCGCCGACCATTGACCCGCAAAAGACGGTGAGTTCGCCCACCAGCGGCATGCGCTGCAATTCAAGATAGTCGGCAAAGACCACGTGGCCGCTCACGTAGGCCAGCACAGTAAGCGCGCCGGCGGCGATGATGGTGCAGCCGATGGCCAACCCGTCCAATCCGTCGGTCAGGTTGACGGCGTTGGTCGATCCCAGCAGAACCACAATCACTTCCACGGCGAAGGGGATGAACATCAGGAATCCCAGGTGCGGAATGGTGGCCGGCCAGTGCCAAAGCATGTCGGGCCGCAGGCTCTTGATGAACGGGACCGACAATGTGGTCGAAAACATTTTGAACTGCGTAAGCACCATGAGCGCAACCGCAACACCGGCCGCGGCTCCGGCTTGCAACAGGAGTTTCGCGCGCGCCGTTAGCCCCAGGCTGCGCCGCTTGACCACCTTGATGTAGTCGTCGGCAAAGCCGATGGCCGCAAAGGCAAAAGTGGAGACGACGGCGATCCACACCAGCGGATTGGCCGGGTCGGACCAGAGCAGAGTGGGCAGCAGAATGGCGATGACGATGAGAACGCCGCCCATGGTGGGCGTGCCGGTCTTCTTCAGGTGGCTCTGCGGTCCGTCCTCGCGCACATACTGGCCAATCTGGAACTCGCGCAGCTTTTGAATCACCCACGGACCGATGAACATGGCGATCATCAGCGCCGTCAGCGAGGCGAAAGCCGTGCGGAAGGTGAGATAGCGGAAGATCCGGAAGGGGTGAAAAAACGGAAACAGCTTTTCGTAAAGCAGCCAGTAAAGCAAGGAGCCTCCAGCGCCGGAAGTGGGCAGGGTGTCAGGATGATTTTACAAGGCAGGGCGCGCAGGCCGGCGATAAGGCGCGGTCTCGATGTTGACCGTCTCGATGCACGGCCCGTCAATCGGAAGCGCCGGAGCTTAATGTGGGCCGTCTTTCGGAAGAACGATCAGCCTCAACGAGTGACTCGGCGATTTGGCACGAAGCGAGAAACGCTCCTGCTTCACGTTTCACGGGAGCTGTTGACCAGAAGGTAACTTCCGGATAGGCGGATAGGCGACGATCCGACCAGAACCACAAGATAGGGAGGGATCGAACTAGAAAACGTCCCCCTGCGCCATCCGCTCTACGAGTGCTTTTGCGACCAATCGCGGGCGCGGTCGAACCGCTCGCGATCCCGCCATACACTACGGTTCCAATGATCGCCGATCAGTTCGAATTGCTGGCGAGCAAAGGCCGCGTCGCGGAACTCGTAGGCGAAATAGGCAACCTCATTCTTGAGGTAGCCCGTGGTTCCATACTGCGCCGTAAGTGCCCGGTATCCCCTCTGAATGCGCGGCCAATCCATCTCCTGAGCCTTGACTTCCTTGCCGCTCTTTCCAATCACTGCGGTGGCGATGTGGAAATAGATGACGTCGCCCTCTTCGCCGCCTGCATTATCCGCAGCGGTTTTGGCGAAGGACGAGGCGTCTCCCGGCTTTCCGTCCCACTTGGGCAACAGGTAATTCGCCATTTGCTTGTAGAGATGGAAGTATTCGGGTTCAAACTGGACGCCCTGCTCGAAAACTTCCTTCATCTTTGCCACGTTCCAGTCCTGCGCAAGGCCGACGATCATCATCTCGGAATACCACTGCGGGCAGCGCTCATGGAGGTTGGCCGCAGCCTGCAGGACCTGTAGCGACTCCCCGATGCGCTGTCCAAACAGACGCCAACCTTCGGGAGTGACCGAATCCCCCATGCCGTTGCCGCGTGCTACCCAGGCCCAGCGATGAAGGCTGGTGGCCAGGGCAACCCGTGCGGTGATGGACTCTGGACGCTGGGCGATCCAGTGCTTGAGGTGCGCAAGGTGATCGAGGGTGTCCTTGTCGGTGAGCATCGGCTTGTCTAGCGCGCTATAAAAAGAAGTGAGCTTCCACCCGCCGCCCGGAAAGCGAGTCTTTTCGCTTCGGAACTGGGCGGCCATGCGGTCCAGATCTTCGAATTTCTCTTCGACCAGATCGGTCTCGATCAGACGCGTCCACTCGCCTCCGTGGAGAGTGTTTTCGTCCACATCGGTATCCATGAGGCTTGGGGTGGCCGGCTCTGTCTGCGCCGTCAGAGGCTTGGAAAGAAAGACGAGAGACGAAGCGAGGATAAAAAGGGCGGCAAACTTTGACAAGTGCACGACGAACCTCCCGGAACGACCTTATTTTAGTTTATTCTGCCAGCAGAGCAAGGTTGCCAGTCGATAAATATGTTCGCGGACTCTCCCCATTTGCGCCTGTGTCATTTGGAAAAGACGCTGAGTCTTAGGCGCGAGCTTCGGCACGTCCATAAGAAGGGATCCGGCTACGGCACAGTCCGCAGCCATCACCATTGGCTTTACCATGTCGGTGTCGTGCTCCGCCTAAATGACCGGCTATCCGGAAGTTACCCTCGAATGGCGGTAACAGCCCAATGCACTCGTCGACAGGGATTGTGGCCGTAAATCCGCACTTCTTCCGGGTCGGCGACAATCAGCCCCCATCTCGTCATTTGCGCATCAAACCAAAAGCAAAACAGCCCCGCGGAGATTGCTCCGCGGGACCGTGTGTTTGAAGCGAAAGAAAAACTACCGCGTCTTCGCGACTTCTTCCACGGTGACGGGATCGAGGAAGGGCATGGCGGCGCGAAGCTGTTTGCCGACGATCTCGACGGGGTGCTTGGCTTCTGCTTCGCGGAAGGCCTGAAACTCCTTGCGGCCGGAGTTCTGGTCGGCGAGGAACCGCTTGGCGAAAGTACCGTCCTGGATTTCGGTGAGGATCTGCTTCATCGCCTTGCGGCTTTCGTCGTTGATGACGCGCGGGCCGCTGACGTAGTCGCCCCACTCGGCGGTGTCGGAGATGGAGTAGCGCATGTACGCCAGGCCGCCGCGATAGATGAGGTCGACGATGAGCTTGAGCTCGTGCAGGCACTCGAAGTAGGCGCTCTCGGGTTGATAGCCGGCCTCGACCAGCGTCTCAAAGCCTGCCTTGATGAGCGCGCTTACGCCGCCGCAGAGCACGGACTGCTCGCCGAACAGATCGGTTTCGGTTTCTTCCTTGAACGTGGTCTCAAGCACTCCGGCGCGTGTGCCGCCGATGCCCTTGAGATAGCTCAGGCAAAGCGCGTGAGCATTGCCGGTCGCGTCCTGCTCGACGGCGATGAGGCAGGGCACGCCGCCGCCTTCGGTAAAGACCTCGCGCACACGGTGGCCGGGAGACTTTGGCGCGGCCATGCCCACGTCAACGCCCTTGGGCGGAACAATGGTCTTGTAGTGGATGTTAAAGCCGTGCGCGAACATCAGCAGCTTGCCGGGCGCCAGGTTGGGCCCGATCTCTTCGGCATACAACTTGGCCGCGGTCTGATCGGGAACCAGAACCATCACCACATCGGCCCACTTGGTCACATTGGCGACGGTATCCACTTCAAGGCCGGCATTCTGCGCCTTGGCAATGGACTTGGAGGTAGCCGCGAGGCCTACCTTGACGTGAACGCCGGAGTCCTTGAGGTTGAGCGCGTGCGCGTGCCCCTGCGAGCCGTAGCCGATGATTGCCACCTTCTTCGCCTGAATCAGGGATAGGTCGGCATCGTGATCGTAATAAGTCTTGGCCATGATTTTCTCTTGTTTTCCTTTTTGCTTGCGCGGTTATGGTTGATTGAATTCTGTCAATGCGGGCTGGCGGCGCTATTCGTGCTGGGCAGCCGCGTTTTCTTCGGTTTCTTCCGCGGGCTGGACTTCCGGACCGTTGGTGCCCATGGCGGCCAGCACGCGGCTGGTGTGATGTCCGCGGCGCATAGTCATTTTACCGCTGCGGCATATCTCGAGGATGCGGCTCTCGTCCTCGCGCAGGATCTCGATGAGGCCTTCGATCTTGCTTTCGACGCCGGTCATCTCGATCATCAACGACTCCGAAGTGAGGTCGACGATGCGGGCGCGGAAGACTTCGACAAGATCGAAGATCTGCGCGCGGTTCTGCGGAGTGGCGGCGATCTTGATGAGCGCAATCTCGCGGGTGACGGCGGGCGCCTTGCCCAGATCGTCGACATCGACGACGTTCTCAAGCTTGAAGAGGCTGGCGCGGATGCGATGGCTGGCCTCGGCCGATGCCTCGCAAACCAGCGTGAGGCGCGAGAGGCCAGGCCGCTCGCTGCGGCCGACGGTGAGCGAGTTGATGTTGATGTTCAGGCGGCGGAACAGCGATGCCACGCGCGTAAGCACGCCGGGCAAATCTTCAACGTAAGCAACAAATGTATGCAGCATGATAAAAACAGCTCCTGGCTTCTAGCTTCTAGCGGCTAGCTCTCGCTCCTGCCTTGCACGCCTTCGCGACACATTCAGTGTTGGCGTTAAAAAGTAGGAGCTAGAAGCTAGAGGCTAAAAGCTGTCGTTCTTACTTGTCGTCGGCCCGTTCTTCAAGCGGGTCGCGATCGGGCCGGCGGATCATCTCGTGCAGCGCACTGCCGGCGGGAATCATGGGATAAACCGAGTCTTCTTTTTCAACCATAAAGTTGAGCAGGTATGCGCCCTTGCTCGATCGCGCTTCTTCAACGGCCGCGGCAAGCTCGGCGCGTGTGCTTACGGCGCGTCCGGGAATGCCATGCGCGCCCGCCAGCTTGACAAAGTCGGGGCTGACCATCGGCGTGGCCTCATAGTTGCTCTCGTAAAAGAACTCCTGCCACTGGCGCACCATGCCGAGATAGCCGTTGTTGATGACGGCAATGTTGATCTTGATTTTTTCCTGAACGATGGTGGCAAGCTCTGCCGCGGTCATCTGGAATCCGCCGTCGCCGGCGATGACCCAGACTTCCTTCTCCGGGCAGGCAAACTTTGCTCCAATGGCCGCGGGCAGTGCAAAGCCCATAGTGCCCAGGCCGCCGGAGGTGACCAGCGAACGCGGATGCTCATGATGGAAGTACTGCGCCTCCCACATCTGATGCTGACCCACGTCAGTAGCCACAATGGCGTTGCCGCCGGTGATGCGCCACAGATCGTGCATCACATGCGCTGCGTACAGGTGGCCGGAGTCGGGCAGGTTCTTGATGTCGCGCACCGCAACCGCGCCCTTACTCGATTCGACAGACTTGAGCCATGCCGAGCCATCGCGTCCGCCGACACGCGGCAGCAACTGCTCAAGCACTTCGCGCAGATCGCCAACCAGAGCCACATCGACCTTGATGTTTTTGTTGATCTCGGCGGGATCGACTTCAATGTGAATCTTCTTCGCCTTGAGAGCGTAGGTGGCGATCGTGCCGGTGACGCGATCGTCAAAACGCATACCGCAGGCGATGAGCAGATCGGCATCTTGAATAGCGCCGTTCACCCATGACTCGCCATGCATGCCCATCATGCCCATGTTGAGCGGGTGCGAGGCCGGAAAGCCGCCGAGACCAAGCAGCGTGAGAGCCACGGGAATCTCAGCGCGCTCGGCCAGCGTGCGCAACTGCTCCATGGCGTTCGAATCGATGACGCCGTGGCCGGCAAGAATCACCGGGCGCTTGGCCTTGCGGATAAGCTCGGCAGCCTGCGCCAGAGCCGGCTCTTCAACGCGCAGCATCGGGTGCGGACGATAGGGCCGCGCCTTGGCTGCTTCAAAGTCGAAGGTCGCCGTCGCCTGCTGCGCGTCCTTCGTAATGTCAACGAGCACCGGGCCGGGACGGCCGGAGCGCGCAATCTTGAACGCCTCCCGCAGCGCATTGGCAATATCTTCAGGGCGGCTGACGAGAAAGTTGTGCTTGGTGACTGGCAGCGTAATTCCGGTGATATCTACTTCCTGAAACGCATCGGTGCCCAGCACTTTGCTGGAGACGTTGCCGGTGATGCAGACCATCGGAATCGAGTCAAGCATCGCCGTAGCAATGCCGGTGACAAGATTGGTTGCGCCTGGTCCGCTGGTGGCAATGCAAACGCCCACCTTGCCTGAGGCGCGAGCGTAGCCATCGGCCATGTGCGCTGCGCCTTGCTCGTGGCGCACCAGCACGTGA
>CAYZVG010000135.1:0-8277 GCA_964481595.1 uncultured Occallatibacter sp.
GTCGGTATGGCGAAGGTAACTCAATCCAGAGAAATTATAGATCGCCGTGTCGCCGTGACCTCCCGAATAAGTCAGAGCCCGTGCAACTGGCGTAGATTTTAGATGTGAGCTTGTGGCGGTGCTCGATAGATCGAGATAGATTGAAGCGAGGAGGTTCGACCGATGGAGATCAAGAGGGTTGGGACGCAGGCTTCGGTGAAGGGGCCTGGGGATTGGTTTACAGGGACGGTGCGGATCGATGCGCTGCTGCAGGCGCCGGAGCCGGCGCTGGTTCAATGCGCGAGCGTAACGTTTGAGCCGGGCGCGCGGACGGCTTGGCACACGCATCCGCTGGGACAGACACTGATTGTGACCGCGGGCTGCGGGTGGGCGCAGCGCGAGGGCGGACCGATTGAGGAGATACGGCCGGGAGATGTGGTGTGGTTTGCGGCCGGAGAGAAGCACTGGCACGGTGCTACTCCGACGACGGCGATGACACATATTGCAATCCAGGAAAAGCTCGATGGGAAGGTTGTGGAGTGGTTGGAACAGGTGACTGACGAGCAGTACCGGAAGGGGTGAGGGTGTTTTGTGCGAGGGACAACCGGCGAGTGGCTTGTCTCTACTGTTCTTTGTGCCATGCTCAAAAAGAACAACCGCAGATTCTTCTCTCACCACCCCCAAACTGGAAAACGTTTGGGGCCCCTTTCGCTCAGAATAACAAGCTCAGTTTTGTCGTGTATTTCAGCGACGGGACGCGAGTAAAGGTTCATCGTCTCCCCCATTTCAAAATCGAGATGTGGGCCACCCGGAGTTTGGGGGAGGGTTGGAGTTGGAAAACCTTCCCAGTTGAGGTTCATACTATCCCACCCATCGCGCGATGAAACTGCGCGATGGATGGGGCGCCCAGATTTGGTGGGAGAACGGACGACAGGGCAGCCAGCGGGTACGAGGCACGGCGGGATTTCGATGCTGACAAAGAGAATGGGGAAATCGGGATGAACCCGGTTTCCCCATTTTTCTAACTTCTGTTTCCTTGTTTCTGTTGCCGCGATACTGTTCGGCGGTTTTTGCTGCGCCGCTCAGTTGCCGCGATTAGGGCTTTCTGAAGTTCCAGCGAGCCTTGTCGCCTGCGGGGTCGAACTTGGTGAGCGTGACGGAGCCGTGGCCGATAGCGGTCAAAGCAACGGGCTCAGTAGAGTTGGGCTCGACCTTGGGCTCGATGCGGTAGGTGCCGTCGGTGAGCTGGTCGATGCGCCAGAGCTGCTCAGGGGCGCCGGTGAAGGAAGGCACAGTGATGACGTCGCCGTCGGCCGTAGCGGCCAGAGCGCGGTCAGTGCCGGCGATGACGATTTTGAAGTAGGGTGAGCCTGGATAACCGCCGGCGTTGGCTACGGGCGTGATGGTCCAGATCTGGTGTGGCCGGATCATGTAGTCGAGAAGATCGACGTCAATGTTGCCGGAGGGCCAGACCGCCTGATCCTGCTCGAGGGTCTGATTGGGGAGCGGGGTTACGGGGCCGGTGGGTGCGCGCATAAAGCCGCCGCCGCCTGCCGGAGGACCACCCGCGGGCGGACCACCTGCCGGGCGTGCTGCGCCGGGAGCGCCACCGGGGCCACCAGGACCGCCGCTGGGAGGAGGTCCACCGAAGCCGCCAAAGCCGCCGCCGCGTCCGATGCGGACGAAGTCTGTGGACAGCTCGAGGGCAAAGCCGCTGCGTTCGGACTGAATCTCGTAGGTTCCAGCCTCGAAGTTGTCGCCGCCTACCGGCCATCCGTCTTTCCAGAGCAAGGGACGGATATCCAGCACGCTGCGGCCGCTGCGATCCATATCGGCTTCGTAGTGCATGGTGAACTTTTGCACGCCGTCGCCCAGATCGAGCAGGCCGAAGTGGCCCACGCCATAATGACGTCCGCTGGCGCCGGCCACGAACTTGCCGCCGCCCTGCATCAAGGGAATACCCTCGTTATCGATGTAGGGGCCTAAGACGCTCTTGGAGCGGCCGACGCGGAAGTTGTAGGTGGAGTTTGCGCCGTCGCAGCAGGTGCCATGGGTGCCGAGCAGGTAGTACCAGCCGTCACGGTACATCATGGCAGTGCCTTCCATGTCGATGGAGACATCTACCGGCTTGTTGCCGGCGACGCGCTTTCCGGTCTTGGGATCGAGTTCGACGATGCGGATGTTTCCAAAGTAGGTGCCGTAGCTGAGCCAGAGATGGCCCTTCGCGTACAGGAACGCAGGATCGATGGCATCGTTATCTTCTACGCCATCGGACTTGGCGACGACCGTGTCGTCTTTAAAGCCGAAATCCGGCGATTTGGGATCGAGGGCCTTGGTCCACATGGTGTGGACGTTGCTGGCGTGGCCGCCGGACATGCCGCCGCCGCCGGTGGCATAGGTGACAAAGTACTTGTCGCCGATCTTGATGACGTCGGGAGCGACACCGCCGCCGGGGCGAACCGCGCCGCTGCGCCAGGTCCAGCCGTCGTCGGACATGATGCCGCCGCCGCCGGTGCCGAATGCAAAGTATTTGCCGTCGGCATAGATGACGGTGGAGGGATCGTGGATGTAGGGTTCACCGTCCAGGGCCATTGCCGGACGAAGCGCACAGACAGAGAACAGGGTGAAAGCCGCTGCCGCCAAATAAGAAATTTTCATAGTAGCTCCAAAAGCAAAACGATCGAGAACAAAGTGGGACAACCGATGGTTACAAGCCAAGCGCAAGGAGACAGGACCTTATTGAAGGGTCTGAGTGATGTCCTTGATCGGCTTACCGTTCTCATCGAGAAGGCGGATGCAGAAATCACTCAGGCCGGGTCCGTTGATGACCGCGCCGCGAATGATGTTCTTGCCCTTGTTGAGGGTGACGCGCCGGGAGACGACATCGTCCGCGACCATGCGGCGATCGTCAAAGACGTTTGCGACCTCTTGGCCGTTGAGCCACCAAAGGGATGCCGAGTTGGAACCGACTGCCACGCGGACGTTCTTCATTTCGCGCGGGCTGTTGACGACGGTGACGGCCCAGAAGATAACGCCGTATGTCTGCTTGTTCAGGCCATAGGCGAAACGGAAGAGCTTGGCGTTGAACTTGGTCGTATCGAGGGCATGCCAGACGAGTTCCTGATTGCCGACGGTGACCTTGTCGCCGTTGTGCGGAACGTCAGTGAACTGGCCGGGGAAGTACTCGGTATTGAGTGTTTTCTCAACGTAGGATTTGACGAACGGGGTATTGCTGCGGTTGGGCTTGTTGATGGGCTCGAGGAGCAGCCAGCGCTGCAGGAAGCCGTCGGCGTCAGGAGCCTTTGGTGTTGCTGTGGCGGGCACAAAGTAAGGCGCGATGCTGCGAGGAGCTTCTTTCGGGGCATCGGCTGGAGCCGCACCGGCAGGCGCGGCGGCAAAGGCTTGAACTGCCAGAAGAGCAAGGCAGCCCACTCCGAGCATTGCAGTTTTGCGAATTGTGGTCATAAATAAGCCCTCTGCAGGAATATTTGGATCTTTTCGCTGCAGGTTTTCTTGTTTTTCTCTGAGGCCTGAAATGTAAGCGATGGCGTTGGCCAGTGTCAAACGGGCGGGTGAGGTGTGGACCGGGTCTTCGACCGCGGTTTTCGTCGGTCGGGTTCGTGGTCTCCCACCCTTCCGCAAAAGACGCGGAAGGATGGGGCACCCTGAATGTATCGCTATTTCAAGGGTGGGCCATCTGCCCATCGATGAGGCGCTCCTAGAACAAATGAAGAGCAAGCCGCGATGCCGCAATGAAAAAAAAACAAGCCATCGCCATTGCAAACCCGCTTACTCTGTCACCGCGTAAGAGCATCCAGAGTCCAAGTGAAAAGATCGCCATGCCTAAGGTGTCGCGGTGCAAGTTGTGATCCATGCTTTGCCATCGGCGAATCAGATGAATGCAGAACCACAGCCAATAGACAAAGTACAGAACGCTCATCGCGACGAACATATATTTTTGCTTCCAAGCAACGTGCTCTCTTGCTTCAGGCATATTCCAATTCCTTCCTTTTTGGATATCTAAAAGCAGCCGGGTGCCCCAGGTGCCTCGCCTTTGGGCGCCTGGGATTCCTCAGACCTCAATCGGCCCTTTCTCGGAAACGGCGGGTGGCTCGTTCGGGCCCTATCTTAATCCAACGCCCGCTCATCACGATAGAACTGTGATGAACGGGGCACAGCTTCGGTTACTGCAATGACCGGGCCACCTGCCCAGTGTCAAACGGGCTGGAAGGGGGTGGACCGGGCTTCAATCACGGATTAGACCCAGCTTGGGTTCGTGCTATCCCACCCATCGCGCGGGAAAGCTGCGCGATGAATGGGGCACCCATTTTCAGTGGTTGATTGAAATGCGGGCCGGACTCCGTGCAACTCGATTGGGACGGCGCTCTAGCTGTGGACGTTGTACTCCTGCGAGCCGGCCATGACGAGGCCGCTCTTCTGGCGGCCGTGGATGTAGCGGCAGCACCAGCCGGTTTCATGGGGGGGCAGGCTGGCGGGGGCTGAGAGGTCGCGATAGACGACTTTCCCGTAGAGGAAAACGCGCTCTTCCCAATTCTCGATGCGCTTGAGGGCATCCTCAGAACCGCAGACGGTCTTAACGTCGTCGCGACAGAAGGACTTGATGTTCATGAACTCGCCGGGGAGAAGGATGATGGAGACGAAGGGCGACTCTGACTCTGGCTGTCTGTATTCAGGCAGTTCGGGAAGATGGGTCTCGTCGACGGCGATGATGGTTTCCTCAACGGCAGCGACAACCTGGGCAGGGCCGCGCCCGCGATTGGTGGCAATGACGGTGAAACCGTTCTCAATGCTGCGCGAGGGAACGATAGTGATGAGGACCCAGGGGCGCTCAGAGCCAATGATGGCCTGGGCATGGAGCAGCGCGGCTTTGGCGCTGTCAGTAGCGGCCTGGGCGCTGTCTGCGGCGGCCTGAGCGGCGGTTTCAGCGTAGACGGTTTGGCGCTCGATCTTTTTGAGCAGAGAGATGGCGAGCATAATTCCGGCGTAGCCTGCAAGGGCGAGCAGGATGTTTGCGCCCCACAGAATGCGGTCCTGGACCGGCCACGGAGCGGGGGCGGGGGCGGCAGTGGCGACGGTGATGTGAGAAGGCTGAAAGTCGCAGTTGCCGTTCTCGCATGAACCGGCGGCGGGCTGAGTGGCGGTGGGGGAAGCGGGGATCGCGTTGCTGGCCATTACGGATGGATGCGTCTGGCCAGGGTATGTGGCTCCGGAAGCCTTGGCCTGTTGGCCGGAGGCGAACACAGGCGAGGCGGCAAGCGCAAGAAACAGCGCCAGTGCCGCAAGGCTCTTTTCGGCCAAGGTCTTTGCGATCATGGCGCAAATGTACCATATCGCCGCGGGGTTGCAGCGCGAATTGGGCAGGTGCAGCTTGGCGGCTGATATTCTCAGATCAGTCCCGTATGGCAACGAGCGCGTATTCACTTCCCCGGTGGAAGCCAAAGCATAATCCCTGGGCGGTGGCCCTTACGGTCACGCTGGCCACGTTTATGGAGGTGCTGGACACCTCGATTGCCAACGTGGCGCTGCCGCACATGGCCGGATCGCTGGGCGCAAGCCAGGACGAGGCAACGTGGGTGCTGACCAGCTACCTGGTGGCCAGCGCCGTGATTCTGCCGATTTCAGGCTGGCTGTCAAACCGCTTCGGACGCAAGCGCTTCTATATGACATGCGTGGCGATGTTCACGGTGTGCTCGCTGCTGTGCGGCATAGCACCGACGCTTCCCTTTCTGATATTGGCGCGGGTGCTGCAGGGGCTGGGCGGGGGCGGACTGGCGCCGAGCGAACAGGCGATTCTGGCGGATACCTTTCCGGCGGAAAAGCGCGGGCAAGCCTTTGCGGTTTACGGAATGGCGGTGGTGTTTGCCCCGGCAATTGGGCCCACACTGGGTGGCTGGATTACGGACAACTTCAACTGGCACTGGATCTTCTTTATCAATTTGCCGGTGGGGCTGCTTTCGCTGTATCTGTCGAACCGCATGGTGGAAGACCCGCCGTACATGATTGAACGGAAGAAGGCGACCCGGCACCTGAGCGTGGACTTTATGGGACTGAGCCTGGTGGGACTGGGCGTGGGACTGCTGGAGTTCACGCTGGATAAAGGGCAGGAGAAGGATTGGTTCAGCGATCCGGGGATTCGCTTTACATTTATCGCCGCAATTGTGCTGCTGACGTTTTTCACTTTCTGGGAGTGGCGGCATCCTGACCCGATTGTCGACATCAAGCTCTTGAAGAACCGCAACTTTGGCACGGCTGTGTTTCTGCAACTGATCCTGGGCATGGTGCTGTTCGGGACGACCGTGCTGATTCCGCAATATCTGCAGACGCTGCTGGGCTACACGGCACAGCAGGCGGGCATGGTGCTGTCGCCGGCGGGTTTTGTGCTGATGGGCATGATGATTGTTGCCGGCAAGGTTGTGGGCAAGGTGGACCCGCGCATGCTGGCGGCGCTTGGATATTTCTGCACGGCCTGCGGCGTGTATAACCTGACGCGGCTGGACCTGGGCACGTCGTATGCGGCGGCCACGGAGTTCCGCATACTGCAGGTGCTGGCGCTGCCGCTGATCTTTATCCCTATCAGCACGCTGAACTATGTGGGCGTGCCGATTGAGAAGAACAACCAGATATCGAGCCTGTCGAACTTTGCGCGCAACATTGGCGGCAGCGCCGGAACCGCTCTGCTGACGACGTTTATTGCGCGCACATCGCAGGTTCACCAGCAAAGCCTGGGCGCCAATATCGCGTCGAACTCGGTGGGCTATCAGAATTATGTGGATCGCCTGCGCGGAATGCTTTGGAGCCACGGGATGCCGGTGGCGCAGGCAGGACAGACAGCGACCGGTGTCGCTTATCGCCAACTGGAGTTGCAGGCGACAATGCTGAGCTACCACAACGCTTTCTTTGTGCTGTCAGTGCTTCTGTTTGTGCTGACGCCGCTTCCCTTTTTGATGCGCCTGCCAAAGAAGCGGGTGAAGGCGGCGGTTGAGGCTGCGCATTAAGGGTTGTTTCTGGCGGGCGGGGCGGGTGGATACGGCTCTTCGCGACTGACCGTGATGACTGAAGCACTTGAGCTTTCCAGCCCAGGAATCGATGGGCGAGAATGCTCATCGTAGTTCTGGAACAACCAGCAAAGCCTGGGAACCCGGCCGATTTAGGGATATTGTTCCACAATGGCGTCGAAGCTCCAGACTCATAGAAGCGACTGGCGAATAAGTGACGAAACTGTGATACGTTTTTGAATTGGGCAGCCACTACTGGTTGTGAATTGCTGTAAGATGACTTTACGTATCATCCGAGGTGAGCCATGCGATTCTCCGTTCCTCATCCCATACCGTATCAGGGAAGCAAACGACGGCTTGCCGCTGCGATCCTGAGCCATGTGGAAGCGGGGCGACATGAGAGGCTTGTCGAGCCATTTGCAGGTTCGGCAGCAGTAACACTAGCCGCGGCGAGTTCGATGAAGTTCAGACGTTTTGAAATCGGAGATCGCCTTGAACCACTCGTAATGCTATGGCGGGCGATCATAGACGATCCGGAAAGCATTGCGAACGAATACGAGAGTCTTTGGAATCGCGAACGCAAAAGGCCAATAGATGAGTTCTACGATGTCCGCTCACAATTCAACGAAGACCGCGATCCTGCGAAACTTCTCTACTTACTCGCACGCTGCGTAAAAAACGCGGTACGTTTCAACCCATCAGGCGAATTCAACCAATCTCCGGACAAGCGACGGACAGGAACGAAGCCGGACACAATGCGGAGGGAACTGCTCGCGGCGCATCGACTGCTTCATGGGAAAGCCCATACCGTCTGCGCGGATTTCTTAGAAGTATTCGAAAACGCGGAGCCTGGGGATTTCTTCTATTTAGACCCTCCTTACCAGGGAACAAGCGAAGGACGCGATTCGCGGTATATCGGCGGGGTTACTCGCAAGCGAATGATTGAAGGATTAAATATCCTCAATGGGCAGGGAATTCCGTTCATCTTGAGCTACGACGGTTCTTGCGGGGATCGTACCTATGGTGACCGGTTGCCAAGAGAACTCGCATCTCGCATTCTGCTGGACGTTGGACGCTCCAGCCAAGCGACATTGAATGGGCAGGATCACGTAACCATTGAATCGCTGTACGTTTCGCATAACCTGGTTCCCGCCACGGTAGACGACCAGACAATGAGTCTGCATGAGTTCGACGGGCAATTATCTATGACGCAATCCTTATTTTAATCTCGTCTGCAACCGATCTCTTATTCCTGTCGGCGGTGCGCTTCAGCCGTTCAAAT
>CAYZVG010000136.1:0-8235 GCA_964481595.1 uncultured Occallatibacter sp.
AGAGTTCCCTGCTTGTCGTTGCGCGCGTAGTAAAAGCTCTTGCCGTCTGTCGCGAAGGCGATGCTGAAATAGCGGGCCGAGGGCAGCTCGTCTTCCATCGTCTTGCCGGTGGTCACGTTGAGTAGATGCACGCCGACTTCGTCTGCGCCGCCCTGCTGCACGGAGTAAGCAAGCAGCTTTCCATCGCGGGAGACATCCTCAATATGCACGGAGACGTTGGGGTCTGTGCTGAACTGCGCGGGATCGATCAGCCGCTTGTCTTTGCCGGCCCAGCCCTGACGCACATAGATGGAAAACTGCTGCTCACCGGCCAGCCGCTTTCTGAAGAAGAAGCTGCCGGCGCGCTCAATGGGCGCGCTGGCTGCCGATACGTTTTCAAGATCGGTGAGGTCGTCGACTACGTCAGGGCGGATGCGGGCCTGCTTCATGTAGCGGGCGGTATAGGTATTCTCCGCATCGATAAAGGCGCGGGTCGGGGCGCTCTTTGCGTCCTCAAGCCAGCGGTAGTTGTCGACGATCTGTTTGCCGAAGTAGTTGTCGGTGACGGGCGCTGAATCAACCGGCGGCGGGGCGGGCAGGCCGATGCCGTCGCGGCCGCGAATCGTCTGGCCTGGCAAACTTGATCCCATCAACGCGAACAGAATCACCCCCATGCCCAAGGTCTTGACCATTGCAGGCCCTCCTTTAGGACAGCATACTCGAGTAAAACTGCGAGACCGCGGGGAAAGCGAGGGCTGACTGCGCAGGTTCGTTCCGCGGCGCTGTGGCGTAAGCCTTATAAAATCAACTTGAGTGAGCGTCGCGCCCAAAACAAACGACCCAGCACCTGCCGCGGGATGGTGGTCGCGCGGAGTGCGTTTGCTGAGACCGTCGCACGCGCACACGGCTTTTTCGGCATCGATCCTACTCGCTGGCTCTTCTGTCTTATCGAGCGTGCTCGGCCTGGCCCGTGGCAAATTCATCGCCTGGCTCTTTGGCGCTGGCCCACAGACCGACGCCTATATGGCAGCCTTCCGCCTGCCCGACCTGATGAACAACTTTCTGGTCGGCGGCGCTGTCAGCATCACCTTTGTAACTCTGCTCAACCGCTACCGCGAGAACGGCGAAGAGACAGAAGGCGAGCGCCTGGTCTTTACCGTTCTCAATTTGATGGTGCTGATCCTGAGCGCGGCTTGCGTCGTGCTCATGTTCTTCGCCGCGCCTTATATTCGCTGGACCAATCCAGGTTTTCCTGCCGACCAGGTGGCCCTTTCGGCGCACATGACGCGCATTTTGCTGCCCGCGCAGATCTTTTTGTTCGCCGGTGGCGCATTGGGCGCGCACCTGCTGGTCCGCAAGCAATTCCTCTATCAGGCGGCAACGCCGATCATCTACAACCTCTTCATCATCGTTTCGGGCATTCTGTTGCATCGCCGCCTGGGCGTTGCTTCGCTCGCCCTGGGCGCAACGATCGGATTTCTCATTGGATCGCTGGGGATCAACGCCTGGGGTATTGCCCGCGCCCACGTCCGCTACCGCTGGGAGATCGATCTGCACCATCCCGGATTGCGCAGTTGGCTGGCCATGTCTCTGCCGCTCATGATCGGCTTCGGGCTGCCGTTTCTCGATCCCTACTTCACCGGCTTCTACGCGTCGCACGGCGCAGGCGATATTACGCGCCTGGCCAACGCCAAGCAGCTTTTCTCTGCTCCCATGTCCATGCTCTCGCAGGCGGCGGGCGTGGCGTCAATGCCATTTTTCGCGCAGCTCTGGGCCAAGGAGAAACGCTACGAGTTCGCTACCGGCGTGGCCGACTCGGTTTCCCGGATCGTCGCTCTGAGCCTGCTCGCCGCCTCTGCCTTGATTGCTCTCGCTCAGCCCATCGTCGGCCTGGTCTTCGGCGGCGGACGCTTCAAGCCAAGTGACGTAAGCCTTACAGCCCTGTTCCTGGCCGTCTACGCCATCTCGCTGTTTGCCTGGTCGGCGCAGGCAATTTATGCGCGCGCGTTTTATGCCGCGGGGATCACGTGGCTGCCCATGCTGGCCAGCACCATCATCCTGGTGGTGGCCTTTCCGCTGTATGGAATCGGATACCGGCACTGGGGCGCGGGAGGCCTGGCGCTGGCCTCGGACGCGGGCATTCTGGTGCAGGCGATTATCCTCGCCGTGCTGCTGCACAAGCGGCAGATGGTTTCGCTGGCCAGCCTGGACTATGTGGAGATGGGCCGCTGCCTGCTGGCGGGGCTGGCGAGCGGACTTGTGGTGGGCGGCGGAGTTTGGGGCGTGACGTACGCGCTGGCGCATGCGTATGGCGCGGAGCTGGCGCACCACGCGCGATTGATCGACCTGGCGCTGCTGCTGGTGGGTACGGCGGCTTGGCTGGGAATTGCCAAAGAGATACTGGATAAAACCGGCTCGGCTCTGCCACGGGTCGCCATGAAGCGGCTGAAGCTGGGTTGATGCCGCGCCGGACGGAGTGTTTCCTGCCAGCGCAGAAGTCAAGAAAAACGATAGCGTTTTCGGAAATTGCGTAAACCGGAATCTTATCGGTATCCCACCCATTCCGCTGAAAGACGCGGAATGGATGGGGCACGGAAGTCTATAGCAAAAGTGAAAATGCTCTAAAGCCGGAAAAAGACGCCGATCATGGGTTGGGAGTTGCGCGCGAAGGCGTTCGTCGAGCTGAAAGAGCTGGTGAGATCCGCCGCCTTGTAGACGTTGCCGCGATACTGGAAGCGCAAGCCCAGATGCGGAAGCAGAGTCCAGTCAATGCCCGCGCCGTAAACAAAGACGCCCTTGGTTGAAGTGCTGGTGGAAGCGGCGGTAGTGCTCTGGCTGCAAAGCGGGTTGACCGTACCGCAGGTGGTGGTGGTGACCGTGCCTGCCGTGGGCATATTCAACAGCACGCCGCCGCCGGCCAGAGCGAATGGCCTGAGCGTGGGCCCGCGCAGCGAGATGATCCAGTCACCGGTAACCTCGTGCGCGTTTGCCGAGATGGCCGCCGCGGAGATGCTGCACGAGCTGTCGTTAACCGGGCAAACCGAGGAGATGTTGGTGAAGCGCTGGTTGTTGCGGTTGTAGGCGTAGGTGGCCTCATAGCCGACGAGAGGGTTCTTGATTCGACGCAGTTCGACAAGGCCGCCGGCTTGATTGGCCGGATTCTGCTGCGTGTTGTTGCCGGAAACCGATTGACCGAACGATCCGTAGACGCTCAGCGCCGCATCGATCTGGGCGTGAGCAGTGGAAGCGATTAAGGGCGCGACCGTCAGCGCGAGAGCGATTTTTGCCCATGCAACTTTCGTCATAGTCTGCCTCCAGATTCAAGGTTTTGGTTCGTGTTTTTTGAGCTTGCCGGAAGATTCCGCAAGAATCGATAGTGCTCTCCCGGTTAGACGGGGAGGCACAGCATAGCGGTTGCCCGAGGGGCAGAGGCAACCGGCAAGCGCCCCACGTTTGGCGGGGCGCTTGCGGATCGGAAGGAATGATTTGCGCAGATGAACTAGGGTGTTACGGTCGCGGGCTCATGTGCGCCTGCGGCTGCTGTGGCCGGCTTCGCCTCGGGCTTGCGGATGTCGATGCCGCCCTTGAAAAACGCACCATCTTCAATGCTGATGCGCGCCGCGCTTACGTCACCGCTGAGCGAGCCTTCCGCGCGAATGTCGACGCGGTCGGATGCTGTGACATTGCCGCGCACCTTGCCGAGCACTACGATTTCACGAGCGTTGATGGTGGCCGCGACCTGGCCGTTGCGGCCCACGGTGACGCGGTTGCCGGGCAGGTTGACACTACCTTCAACCTTGCCGTCGATGTACAGAGATTCCGAACCGTTGATTTCGCCGTTCACGGATAATCCCTTGCCGATGGTGGCTTGGTCTCCGGCGGCAGGGGCGGCGGTGCGGCTTTGGGTGGCCTCAAAGGCTGGAGCCGCCGGCGTGGGACGGATTGGTTCAGGTTGAGGAGTGGGGTGGTTCGACACGGTCTGAGTTGGTTTCCACATAGCGCTCAAGATAGTTCCTTTTCTGTCCGTCGGGACGAGGAGATTCCAAGGCGGGCTCACTTTCGTGAACCCCAAAATATCTAATTAAAGCCCTTCCGGAATGCACTTAGGCCCATCGACCGAGGTGCGAGGCGATCGTTCCATGACGAAACAGCCGCTTGAGTGTACCTTCGGTTTGAATCCACTCCGGAAATGCCGTTGCTCAAGAGATCGTTACCTTCGCGAGGCCGCGCGCGGTTCGTTCATCATGCGCGGTCCATTTGAAACTTGCGCTGCGGCTATTTTAAGACTACCGGCGGCAAATGCACAGTTGCGATTTCCGGCGTCCTCACGAAAGTTTTTCGATCGCGTCTTTCCGGGATCGCGTTTCCTGTTGATGGAATGGGCGCGGAGAGCGCAATTGGACCCCGATGGCTACTCGTAGTAAGTGGCCGTGGTGGTGTCTGTCTCCCAAATAGTGCAGTCTTTCACGCGCACGCGGCTGCCGGTCAGCTCGGCGAGTTGCTGGTTGGTTTCGTCGTAAAAAAACCTGGCCAGATTCTCGGCGGAGGGGTTGATCACGGTGAAGGGCTCAAGGTCGTTGAGCATCTGGTGATCGATGCGGTCGATGACCGGGCGCATGACCTGCTTGAGCAGGCGGAAGTCGAGCAGCAGACCTGCCTTGTCAAGCTCAGTGCCGGCGAGGGTGACACGTACCTTGTAGTTGTGGCCGTGCGGATTCTCGCACTTGCCTTTGTAGTTGCGGAGATAGTGGCCGGAGGAGAAATCTGCCTCCACGGTGACTTCATACATCTGGTTGGCTCAGTCCTGTGCAGGAGGGTTTCCCGCTGACTCTATTCTAGAGCCTGTTATTCACTCTCGCGGGAAACTGCAGGCTCATCGATTTCGACGCTTGCGCCGCGCGGCCAGACGGGCCTGTTCGCCGCGCCGGTCAACCTGTTCAAACAGGTGGCTCATGACGCCGATGAACGCGGCGATGAGGCCGAAGAGCAGCAGAAACAGGGCCACGGTGCGCCAGAGCGAGCCGTTTGCGGGCAGGCCGGGCTGGTAGCTGGAAGGCACGAGCGATACAGCCGCCGAGATGAGCGCGAAGAGCCCAAGCGAGGCAGCGAGGATGTAAAAGTTGCGCGACATGGGTGGGGGTGTGGCCTGCTGCGATTCTACGCGGCGGCTGGCGCGGCGCAAAGCGCGGCGCTTTCGAGCAGTTGTACGCCGGTTCGATCGAACTGGGCCTCGATGGCGGCGACCGAGCCGCCGAGACCGATGGCCCGGCAGGCGTCGCGCACGATGAAGGCCGGCAGACCGAGGCGGCGGGCATCGAGAGCCGAGTAGCCTACGCAGTAGTCGTAGGCGAGGCCGGCGAAGAAGACGCGCGCCAGGCCGCGCTCTTCAAGATAGCCGGCCAGACCGGTGGGCGTTTCACGATCGTTCTCAAAGAACGCGGAATACGAATCGATCTGCGGGCGAAAGCCTTTGCGCAGGATGAGCTCGGCTTGGGGAAGACCTAGGCCGGGATGAAAGCTTGCGCCGGCGGTGCCCTGCACGCAGTGATCGGGCCAGAGTGTTTGCGGGCCGTAGCTCAGTTCGATTTGCTCGAAGGGCTGCTTGCCAGGATGCGAGGAGGTAAACGATGCGTGATGCGCAGGGTGCCAATCCTGGGTGAGGATGACGTGCTGAAACAATGGCGCAATGCGATGGATGACGGCGATGACGGCGTCGCCCTGGGCCACGGCAAGCGCACCGCCGGGACAGAAATCGTTTTGCACGTCGATGACGATGAGTGCGTCGTGCGCTTCGATCTGCATGGCGGCTCCTGTTGGCCGAAGTTAGCTGGCCGCTTGCGCTACCTTGCGGCCAGTTCCTTGAGCACGGCTTCCGTGATGGTCTTGACCAGTGCTTGAACGTCTACATTGGCCAGCTTCCCTTGAAGGCCTTCAGGCTGTGACGCAGCAGGGCTGGGAACGACAGGGTAGGCCTGTGCGCACTCCTCGACACGCGAAGCGTTGAAGCGAACATCGGGCAGGCCGAGCGACTTCTTCAACTCCAGCAGGTCTGAGCCTTGCTGCTCAGAGAAGTATGAGACGGGCGCGCCAAGCTGCGCGGCGAGCATCAGAGTCCAGCAGTAGGTATCGAGCACTTCGGTGTACCACTCGGCGTGAGTGACAGAGTCTGCCCAGCAGACAGCGCCGTGATTGGCGAGCAGCACGGTGTTGTGATCGCGTACAAAAGGCAGAACGGTCCGCGCGAACTCGGCGGTGCCGGGAGTTCTGTACGGAGCAATGGCGACCTTGCCGACGAAGACCTCGAACTCGGGAATGATGAGGTTGGGCGGAACCTTGCCGGTGATGGCGTACGCGGTGGCATGAGGAGGATGACAGTGAACAACCGACTTTGCCTGAGGAACGGACTTGTAGATTTCAAGATGGAGGAAGATCTCGCTGGTGCGCGGCTTTGTGCCGGCAATCTGCTTGCCGTCGAGATCGACCAGGCAGAGGTCAGCGGGCGTGAGGTCGTACTTGCTGACCAGCGTGGGCGTGCAGATAACCTCATTGGGGCCGATGCGATGGGAGATGTTGCCGCCGTTGCCGTCGACGTACTGGCGGAGCCAGAGCTTACGGCCCGCGGCACAGATTTCCTGCTTGATTGCCTCGGCCTGCGGCGTTGAGAAGAGGCGTGGATCGGCCGCAACTTCACGATCGGAGATGTCGACTGTCATGTGCTGTTTTCTCGCTTGCTTGCTTAGCTGCCGGCCGCAAAATGCGGCTGAAGAAGCCACGCTGCCTTTGCTGCTCTGTATCGATAATATTGGTTGCGGATGATTGGCGCTATAAAGGCCGTCACAGATGTTTGCGGCCGGCTGCGGAAATGCGGGAAAAGAGCCGTATTTCGGGCAAAAACGACGAAAAATCGGCGTTTTTTGAGATTCTTGATTATGGCTTCGCTACGAGAAAAGAAAGCTGACCCGCTGATTTTGAATACGGGTATTTGAGGCGGATGGCAGGGATTTCGGGGCTTGGGTTCGTGCTATCCCATGTCTGAAGATCCAGACATGGGGCACCCGTTCTCAGTGGAAGAACCCGACGTCGCCAGCAACCTGCGATGCTAACGCTTCGAAAAAGCCGCGGATGGAGTTGGGTGTGAGCCTGGATCGCTCTCACCTATATCCATGCGTTGAATCAGACCGTTCTCGATGGTATAGACGTGCCAGACGTGGGTATCTGAAAGGACCTCGCCGCCCAGGGACTTCAGGAGCTGGTGAACCTTCACTTCGGTTTTGCTTCCCTCGCGGTCGATCACTTCCACTGGCTCTACGTGAGGGGCAAACTCCTTCCATTGACGCGTCCAGTAGGCGCGAATCTCTTCTTTCCCGACGGCACGGCCGCCCTCCGATGCCTTGGGCCAGCTCACGTTCTCGCTCATCAGCGCCAGCACGCCCTCGATATCCCGCCGGTTGAAAGCAGAGTAGGCTGCAGCGATGAGAGTCTTTGTGTTTGCCAATGAGCCCTCCTGGGTGGCGACGCGTATTTGATGCTCCGATTATCAAAATCGGGTCACTGAAAAGGCGGGTTCGATATCCGTCCCGAAGCTTACCGTTTTCGAGACGGTCAAACTCCAAACTGACGCAAATGATGGTCAAGATGTTTGTAGGTTAAGATCGCCCACTCGTCCGGCGTCATCTTGCCAAAGAAACTGTGGGGATTGCTCGTACACCCTGCCGCTCCTCCTGCCGCAAATTTGTCGATCAATGCCGATAGCCGGTCCCGTTCGTTGCCGAACTCCCGTTCGTCCGTCACAATCAGGCCGCTGGCCGTAGGCGAATTCTTCCGGAACGGCTCTTCGTTCCGCAGCACCATCGGCTTGATGAGCCGCCCTATCAGGCGCGCGGGGAGCGGCCCTTTGTCGGGCACGAGTTCTCCCACGGCCCACTGCATACTCAACGAGCAATGCGCCAGCATCTGCGCGGCAGTCATCTTGCCCCAGTGGCGCTCAGTATGCGGCTCCAGTTTTGCCAGCCGGGATCTTAGCTCAGTCGCCACAGTTGCATCGAACAGGTTCTTCATGGCCGCTTGCCTCCTTTGGATGAGAGTAACCCAGCGCTCGTGCGCGTTTATTGCCATCGTTTCCATTTCGACACGCGGTATTTCGTTGTTGGTTGTTTGCAGGTTTCATGGAGAAGCGTTGTCCTGGGTTTCAGGTTGGGGCGTTTTCCATCGCCCCTTGTATGTTGCGATCAGAGGCGTGAGGATGATTTCACGTTT
>CAYZVG010000137.1:0-8231 GCA_964481595.1 uncultured Occallatibacter sp.
ACTGCATCTCGACGGTGACCGTGCCGTCGCCCTCGCAGGTGTTGCAGCGGCCGCCGGGTACGTTAAACGAAAAGTGCCCCGGCGTGAGCCCGTGGCGCTTGGCATCGGGCTGCGAAGCAAAGAGTTCGCGGACCAGATCGAAGCCCTTGATGTAGGTGATGGGATTGGAGCGCGGAGTGCGGCCGATGGGGGTCTGGTCGACCAGGACTACGCCGTTGAGGCGCTCCGCGCCAGCAAGCGAGGTGAACAGGCCGGTGGGATCCGCGCCGTCGCTCTCACCAAGGGCGCGGGCCACGGCGCGATAAAGGACCTGGTGGACGAGGGTGGATTTTCCTGAGCCGGAGACGCCGGTGATGGCGACTAAGAGGCCGAGAGGGATTTCGATATCGAGGCCATGGAGATTGTTGACGCGCGCACCGCGCAGGACAAGCTTTTCGCGGCCGGGCGCACGGCGGCGGGTAGGCACGGGAATGGAGATTTTGCCGGAGAGATAACGGCCGGTGAGCGAGTTGGGATTGGCTTCAAGCTCGGCGAGCACGCCGGCGGCAAGGATTTTTCCGCCAAACTCGCCCGCGCCGGGGCCCAGGTCGAGCAGGTAGTCGGCGGCGCGAAGGATGTCGGCGTCGTGCTCGACGACGAGGATGGTATTGCCCAGGTCGCGCAGCTCCTTGAGGATGTGGATGAGGCGCGCGGTATCGCGGGAGTGGAGGCCGATGGAAGGCTCGTCGAGTACGTAGAGCGAGCCGACGAGACGCGAGCCAAGAGATGTGGCGAGTTGGATGCGCTGAGCTTCGCCGCCGGAGAGCGTGGAGGCGAGACGGTCGAGGGTGAGGTATTCAAGGCCGACGGCGAGAAGAAAGCCGAGTCGCTGGCGCACCTCAATGAGGATGGGGCCGGCGATTTCCTCCTGCATGGGTGACAGAGTGAGAGCGCTGAAGAACTCGCTGGCCTGCGCAATGGTGAGGGCGGCAGACTGGCAGATATTTTTGCCTTCGCCGGGACCAATGCGGACCGATCGCGCTTCAGCACGGAGACGCTGGCCACGGCAGTCAGGGCACTCGGCGTAGCCGCGGTACTTGCTGAGCATAACGCGGACGTGGAGCTTGTACTTTTTGCGCTCCATCTGCGCAAAGAAGCCGTAGACGCCGACGTATGCGCCTTTGCCGCGCAACACGGTTTCCCGCGCCTGCTCGGGCATATCGCGCCAGGGAACGTCGAGGGGAACGCCGAGTTCCGCGGCCTGTTTGCGCAGATCGCTGTACCAGGGGCGGTATTTGGGACGGTTCCAGGGATCGATTGCGCCATCGGCGAGGGTGAGGCCTTTGTCGGGGATAACCAGATTGAGGTCGAAGTCGACGGTATTGCCGAAGCCCTGGCAGCGGGGACACGCGCCAAACGGATTGTTGAAGCTGAACAGGCGCGGCTCAGGCTCAGTGGCCGGCTTGTGGCAGTTCTTGCACTCGAATGCGCCGCTGAAACGCAGGCGGCGCTTGGTGGCCTGCTCATCGCGCGGAGCTTCTTCAAAAACGATTTCGCCGGATTCGCGATAGCCGGTTTCGACAGCGTCCACAATGCGCGGGCGGGCTTCGTCGTTGACCACGATGCGGTCAAGCAGGACGAAGACGGGCAGGGTGAAGTCCAGTTCGAGCAGGGATTCGGGGGTGGAGAACTCGACGATGATTCCGCTCTGCCAGAGGCGATTGAAGCCGCTCGCGCGCAACTCGGCGAGGCGGGCTTTAAGTGCCTCAGTGTGCGGGGAGTCGCCGCCGTTCGAAGCCGGCTTGGCTTTGGCGGGCGCCTTGGCGGCGCGGGCAACGGACTTGGCGGTTTTTGCGGCTGCGGCGGCTTCAACTTGCGGCGGCAGAGCCGCGGTTACAACGGGAAACAATGCGTTAAGGCGAGTTCCCTCCCCCAGGGCCAGAACTGCGTCGGCGGCCTCGTCAACCGAATCGCGCTTGACCAGACCGTCGCAATGGATGCAATGCACGGTTCCGCAGCGCGCGTAGAGCAGGCGGAGGTAGTCGTAGATCTCAGTAGCGGTGGCAACGGTGGAGCGGGGATTGCGCGTGGTGTTTTTCTGCTTGATGGCGATGGCGGGCGCAAGACCGTCGATCTCGTCCACATCGGGCTTTTCAATGCGCTCGAGAAACTGGCGGGCGTAGGCGGAGAGCGACTCGACGTAGCGGCGCTGACCCTCGGCATAGATGGTGTCGAAGGCGAGCGAACTCTTGCCCGAACCGGAGACGCCGCTGACGACCGTGAGCTGGCCGTGCGGAATCTCGCAGGAGATGTTTTTCAGGTTGTGAGTCCGCGCGCCGCGGATGGTGATGACATCGCTCAAAGGGCTAGCACCGGGGAAAAGGAATTCGGCCGTATCTCTGTGCCTTCAGCGAGGTCCAGAGCGTAACCAGCCATTCTTCATTATAGGGCGGAGGGGGTGGGGCGACCGGCAGTGCATAAAGAGTGACTGCCGAATAGCCGGTGATATGGGCAGAACCAAATTATTGAACCGCTCCATCACAAAGACACTCTGTTACTTCACGGAAGCGATCTGTCCCACCAGCTCTCCCGAGCGCCTGGCCGAGCACCACTGCAAGATCATCCGCCGCAACTGCGGCTGCTTCCTCAGCTGTGCGGACTTCTACTGAGTGTTACTGTCCGCAGGCAGAATCGTTAAGGTGACCGCGTACTGGTGGTAATCGGAGTAGCGAGCACTCCATTCGTACGGCGTCTTTCCAATGACCACACGCGCCGTAATAAGAGAAGGAAGCCAGAAGATTTTATCGCCCACTCTGGTCGCGGCGTAATCGATTGTGCCGAAGAATTGAGAGGAATTCGTCCCTGCGGGGTTGGTGAACTCAAGGTGGGTCAAGTGATGTGTTTCCGGATCAATGCGGGCCACGCCAGAATGGACGATGCATTGAGTGCGAGTGGCAACTTCAGAAAACGGAGTGATAGTAAGTTCCAGCGGCGCATCTTGGCCTGCTCGCGCGGCCAGGGCAAAGTTGTAGCAGGGACGATTTTGGACACTGAAGAACAGACTTTGAGTGTCATTAAAACCCTCAGTCAGATTGAAGGGAAGGAAAGTACGTGTGTTCGGTGTAACGGGCTTTCCGTTGAGTACGGTGATCTCCCGGTTTTCTGTCCAGGGCCCTTCGGGTGACTTGCGCACGATGCGCACCGTGGCCTCCGCCTTCGCGGTGTTTTTTCCGAAGACTACGACTTCATCCACTTTGGAGACGATGCTCTCGTGCGCGGTAAGCGATGGCAGCGTGGCATGGTCGCGGGCAGCGTTCTCGACCAGCTCATCGACCAGCCGGTCGGATGTAGGGTTCGCCGCAGCAGCCTGGGTGGAAGCAGCAGGTGGCGCCGGAACCTGCGCGGAGGCCTGCAACAATACTCCAGCAATAAATACTGGCCACACACGCGACATGCTCATTCGCAACATTGATCTCCTCTGCTACCTAACGTGAATCATCACACGGGATTATACGCCGCAAGCATCCGCGAAGTTCCGCAGTCCCGCCGTAGCTGCATGGGGCATATCACCTGTACCGAATTGGTCCGACACCGAGCCAGCCGCGGTGTTCGGGTGTGTAGTCGGCAATCTGTAAGTTACCTTGTGGTATACCCGGTCATGATGGCAGAGGTCCGGCAATTCCAGGGAAATCCGGGCTCTTGACCACAAACCTCGCGTGCTGGCCAAGGCTCGGTCCAGTGAGAGGCCTCGGCGGCGGGTGGCATGGCGCAAAATCCATCGGAACGCCGTTCCCCAAGCTTGCTCCAGCGTAGTACAATTCGCGTAAACGTTTACCTACACCGCGATGCCAACCTGCTAAACTCTGCTCGACGCACTTTGGCAATGACCGGCCATCGCTCTGGCGGAAGCGCTGAAAGTTCACAGGCATTGCGAGCCCAGGAACCGTGCGGGAACGAATGATTGCAGCAAAGAAAGGCTGAGGATATGAAACACATCAAGGATCTTGAAATCTGGTTTGTCACAGGCAGTCAGTTCCTCTACGGGGAAAAAGCCCTGGCCCAGGTCGCCGTCAACTCTCAAAAGATCGCCGCCCATTTCGACTCTCAGGAGTCCATTCCGGTAAGCGTGGTCTTCAAGCCGGTGATGACCTCGCCGGAAGCCATCCGCTCGCTCTGTCGCGAAGCCAACAACACCGAGAAATGTATCGGTCTGGTGCTCTGGATGCACACCTTCTCGCCGTCCAAAATGTGGATTGCCGGTCTGAAGTCGCTCACCAAGCCCATCCTGCACCTGCACACACAGTTCAACAAAGCGCTTCCCTGGGCCACCATCGACATGGACTTTATGAACCTGAATCAGGCCGCGCATGGCGACCGCGAATTCGGCTACATTACTGCCCGCCTGGGCCTGCCCCGCAAGGTGGTTTCCGGCTTCTGGGAAGATGCGCAGACGGTGGCTGAAATTGCCGCATGGTCGCGCGCCGCTGCCGGTTGGCACGAGTCGCAGAACCTGAAGGTTGCCCGCTTTGACGACAACATGCGCGAAGTGGCCGTGACCGAAGGCGACAAGGTCGAGGCGCAGTCCCAGTTCGGATTCAGCGTGAACGCTTATGGCGTGGGCGATCTGGTGGCGTGCATCAACAAGTTCTCTGACGCAGACGCCGACAAGCTGGTGCAGCTTTATCGCGACACCTACACGGTGGCCAAGAATCATGACCGGCCCGACTCGTTGCGCGTGGCGGCCAAAATCGAACTCGGCCTCCGCGCCTTCCTCGAAGAGGGCGATTTCGGCGCGTTCACCGACAATTTCATGATTCTCCACGGCCTTGAGCAGTTGCCCGGCATCGCCGTTCAGCGTTTGATGGCCGATGGCTACGGCTTCGGTGGCGAAGGCGACTGGAAGACCGCAGCGATGGTTCGCATCATGAAGGTGATGGCCACGGGCCTCCCTGGCGGCACATCGTTCATGGAAGACTACACCTACGACTTCAACGGAACGCCGAAGGCGCTGGGCTCGCACATGCTCGAGATCTGCCCCTCGATCGCAGCCGGCAAGCCGACGGTCGAAGTGCATCCTCTCGGCATCGGCGGCAAGGCGGACCCGGCGCGCCTGGTCTTTACTGCGCCCTCTGGACCGGCCGTCGTGGCCTCGCTGGTCGACATGGGAAATCGCTTCCGCATGATCGTGAACGAAATCGACGTCATCCAGCCCGAGCAGGAGCTGCCCAAGCTGCCGGTTGCCCGCGTTGTGTGGGTGCCCAAGCCCAGCCTCAAGGTTGCTTCGACGGCCTGGATCTACGCCGGTGGAGCACATCACACCAGCTTTAGCCAGGCGCTGACCATGGAGCATCTAGTCGACTTCTGCGAGATCGCCGGCGTGGAATTGATCCCGATCGATGCCGATACGAAGATCAACGATTTCCGCCGCCTGCTGCGCTGGGAAGAGACCGCCTACTCGCGCCGTTAACCGCAACGTTTGTTCACGCAGGATTGTACTTTGGGGTGCATCGATATAGAGAGGCTGGCTGCCGCTCTATGTCTATGCACCCTGGCTAGTTTTGCAGTTGTACTTCCTTCGGATGGCCCGATCCGGCCTAACTGCCCTTCGATTCAGGCTGCGTTTCTTGGATGGACTACCCGTAAAGGTCAAACTGCTGCCACCACCCTGACTCGCCCTTGGCCTTTAGTTGGCCTCGGGCGGCTCTGCATGGTCGATCACGACTATATCCACCGATGCCTTCGTTCCCTTGAGACTCAACCCGAGCTGCTGCGGCAATGCATTCAACAGATTTGGTGGGGCCGTGTCCGACAGGTCTGTCATTCCCAGCGCATCCGCCTCCTCGCGGGTGAACTGAAAGCTGATGCTGTAGACGCCGGTCAGGCCGGTCTCGTCAACAATTGGCCGGTCCACCACTACGCGTCGCAACTCACCAATGAAATCGTCGATGGATGCGTTTACACCAAGCCCCCACATCGTATGCCCCGGTGCGCCACCAAGCATCATCTGCTGGTGAGCTTTCACATCGCCGTCACCCGGTTTGAGTTTGGGACCACCCCTGGCGATCACCAGAGCGAACGCCGGCATCTCCCGCCTTTCGTGATGGAACTGAAGCTGGAACCGTTCAATCACCAGCTTCTGCACAGCGATCCTCCACTGATGATCGGTAGGAACGCCGACGCCATCGATCTCGCCTTGTATATCAAAACGTGCAACGTCCATCCATGGCGGCCCTCCTGCTAGTTGCTTCGGATTGAGCCTCCATGCCCACTGGATCAGATATCTAAGGCTCATATTGGCGGTGTTGAAGTACCTGCCATTTCGTCCCCATCCTATGCCGCAGCATCTCGCCGGATCGCTCGGTTTGATTGTCGCAACCTCGAACTCAGGCTCGCCTCCGTCCGGTGAGCTCCACGGTGCCGGAGCGGGAGACGCTTCTTGCGTAGCCGTCGGTTGCGCACCAACGCTTTGCGCGTTCAATGACGCACAGCCGAAGACCAGGCAAATGCCAAGAATCTTTACATGAATTCTCATTCGCCGTGCCGCCTCCCATTTGGAGAGAAAATCAATTCCCTGGCAACGCGGTCGCAAGCGCTCGCCGATGGAGTATTTGAATCCACAAAGTTGATGGGTTCTTAAGAAGCATAGTAGCAAATAACCGCTCAGGGCAGTCCGCAGGCTATCCGGTAGTAACTTTTTCAGCAACAATTCCGCACGGCTTTCCTAGCAGCGAAGGTGTTCGCCAGAGGCGGCTTTGGGGCGGAGTTATGTTCCGATTCTTCTCTCCATGTTACTTTTTATTGCCAGCGGCGGACCGGTCTCCACTCTTACCAGCTTCAGTGCCGAGCTGTGGACTGTCGCGCACGTCGTTCTCGTCTACGTGCAGTGAGTTACCCGCGACCTTCGCACTGCCCTCGTGGCACGACTGCGCCGCTTTCGATGGATTGTCTTGCCGAGGCTGATTGCGACTTTCGGTATCTTTAGCTTTCTGCATTTCAGGCTCCAGGGCTGGCGTGTGTAGTTTCTACAGATCGAACGCGACCGCATATTTAAAAGCCATCCTAGACACGCAACGCAAACCGAGTTGCTCACAATCGCACATCTGTTCTCAACCGGTGTGCGGCTTTCGGTGGTCCAAATAGGACAGACTGTTGCGCGCCCCTCTCTTAAGATTGGGAGCATTGACGACGTGTGAAGCTATCTCAGTTCAATCGATAGTGACCGACTAGATTGCCCTTTCTTCCACTTGCAGGGTGGAGGAACTGGCGCAGACGCCCGATTCCGGGCGTCCCAATGCCCTTCTCTGCAAAGGAGCTTCTCTGTGTCCAAACAAATTCACGAAAAAGAATCGCAAGCTGCCAGGCTCCTGGTTCCCGACGGCTTCTCACCGGAAGATGTCAAGAACCTTTCCAGCGTACTGAACGCGCTTGTTGCCGACGCTTTTGCCCTCTATCTGAAGACTAAAAACTTCCACTGGCACATGAGCGGGCAGCACTTCCGCGATTACCACCTGCTCCTGGACGAACATGCGACTCAGATATTCGGCATTACTGATGCAATCGCCGAGCGCGTTCGCAAGGTGGGCGGCACAACCATCCACTCCATTGGGCACATTGCCCGGTTGCAGCGGATTGCGGACAACGACGAAGAGTTTGTTGGCCCGACCGAGATGCTGCGGGAACTCCATGGCGACAACAAGGCCTTTGTGGAAAGCCTTCGCGCAGCGCATGTGGTGACCAGCAAAGCCAATGATTACGCGACCACCAGCTTGATTGAGATCTGGATCGACGAGGCGGAACGCCGCGCGTGGTTCCTATTCGAAGCAACGCGGTAACGGTTCCTCAACCCGGCTGCGCCATCGCCGTTCTGTTTGTATTCGACCCGGAGGCTCTGCTCAAGAGTCTTGTGGCAAAGGTACGAACGCGGCGATGGCGCGTCATGTCACTCCATTGGGAAGCGCTGCGATTTATTCGAGCAGCGCTCACCGCGACGAAGCCCGGAGAACCCTCGTGCGAAGGGCTTTGTCCGCGCGGCTGCGGGACGTGAGCGCGTTTCGATCCTTCTTTCGCAGGACGCTGGGTTCATGCCCCATGCCACGCGCGCATAGGACCACTATCTGGATGTGAGTGCAATCAACAAACCAGTTTGGACCCTTTAAACTGGTGGTTGAGGTATTTTGTGGTTCGCACGGCTTTCTTTGTACTTGTTTTTGCGGCTCTTTCGGGCGCTCTGTTCGCCCAGGATCCAGCGGAAC
>CAYZVG010000138.1:0-8168 GCA_964481595.1 uncultured Occallatibacter sp.
CGGCGAGCGATGCGCCCATGGCGATGGAAGGAAGCACCAGATAGCGCCAGTCGATGGTTGCGCCGCCGCCGGCATTTGCGCCGGAGACGGGAAGCCAGCCGAGCGAGATGGAAAACACCAGGATGAGGATGGGACCGAGCGCAATGCCGGGAACCGACAGGCCGAAGAGCGAGACGACCGAGAGCACGCGGTCTGTCCAGCGGCCGCGGCGCAGAGCGGAGAGAATTCCTGCAGGCAAGGCGAGCAGCAGCGCCACCACCAGGGCCACGAGGGTGAGGGCGAGCGTGTAAGGGTAGCGCTGGGCGATGAGATGGCCGACCGTGTCGTGCATACGGATGGAGCTGCCGAGATCGCCTTGAGCGACGCCGGCCCAGTAGCGGATGTACTGCGTGTGCAGGGGCTGGTCAAGGCCGATCTGATGGCGCAGCGCGCCGATGTCCGCGGGGGTTGCGCCCTCGCCAAGCATCATCTGGATAGGGTCGCCGGGGACAAGATGGATGAGCAGAAAAACGATGGAGACTACCAGCCAGACGACGGGCAGAGTGAGAGCGAGACGAGTGAGGATCTGCTTCATGCGCTGGGTACAACGATAAATCAAGGAAACAGGGATCAGGGATCGGGGAACAGTAAAACCTGGCCGCCGGTTCCCTGCCCTGATGTGGTGTTCCAGGAGTTCGTAGAAGAACAACCGCAGATCCTTCGACTCACCACCCCCGAGCTGAAAAGCGTTCGGGGCCCCGTTCGCTCAGGATGACAGTGCATTTTCAATAAGGGCTCTGGGACAAACCCTAGCGATAGACCTCGGGGATGAAGTTCTGCTCCTGGATGGGTGGGCGGACGTAGTTGGATTTGCCGAGGGGCGGCAGCTTGAGCGGCTCGGGCGTGAGGTCGTGGTAGGGGATCAACGAAAGCAAATGGCGGATGACGTTGAGCCGCGCGCGCTCTTTGTTTTCGGCGTTCACCACGTACCAGGGCGCCTGCTTGGTGTCGGTAATAGCGAACATTTCGTCTTTGGCGCGCGAGTAGTCGGCCCAGTGCTTGCGCGATTCCAGATCCATAGGGCTGATCTTCCAGCGCTTGGTTGGTTTCTCCATGCGGTCCTGGAAGCGGCGCTCCTGCTCCTGATCGCTGACCGAGAACCAGTACTTGATGAGGATGATGCCGGAGCGGATCAACATGCGCTCGAACTCCGGACAGCTATGCATGAACTCCTCATACTGCTGCTCGGTGCAGAAGCCCATCACGCGCTCAACGCCGGCGCGGTTGTACCAGCTGCGATCGAACAGAACCATTTCACCGGCCGCGGGCAGGTGCGGGACATAACGCTGAAAGTACCACTGGGTCTTCTCGCGCTCAGTGGGCGTGGCCAGCGCAACCACGCGGCAGACGCGTGGATTGAGCGCCTCGGAGACGCGCTTGATTGCGCCGCCCTTGCCGGCGGCGTCGCGGCCTTCAAACAAAACCACGACACGCAAACCTTCTTTGCGAATCCACTCCTGCAGCTTGACCAGCTCGGTTTGCAACCGCTTCAGTTCGCGCGCGTAGCTGCAATCCTCGCCGATGCGAAGGCCGGTTTCAGGCGACGGCGGTGCGGCAAGCGCGCTCTTCTTTGGCTGCTTACCCTTGGCTGGTGAGTCTTTGTGCTCGTGCTTTTTCTTGTCTTTGCCCGCCATATCAACCCCTCCGGAGACAGATGTGAGCCGTGCCCTGAAGCTGAGATTCCAGGTTCACTCTCCCATATCGAGACAGAATGAATTGAACGTACTGTAACACAAGGTTGGGGCGGAAATGGATGCTGTTTGCGGAGCAAGGTTACATTTCGGGCGGGTTGGGCTCGGCGACCGGCTCCACAAGGACCTTGGAAATGCGGTGGTGGTCCATTTCAACCACTGTGTATTGGCGACCGCCGAAGACGACCGACTCGCCCTGCCGGGGGATGTGGGCAAACTGAACCAGCAGGAAGCCGGCGAGGGTTTCAACGCCGCCATCGCGGGGCAATATCCATTGCATCTGGGTTTCAAGGTCGCGCAGGTTTACGCCGCCATCCATGATGAGCTCGCCGGGGGGGGAGGAAAGAGCCGAGACCGAGGGCGCGTCGAACTCGTCTTCAAGCTCGCCGGTGAGCTGCTCGATTGCGTCCTCTGCGGTGACCAAGCCGACCACGCTGCCGAACTCGTCCACGACGACGGCCATGTGGCGGCGATGCTGCTGAAAGTCGCGAATGAGGTCAAGGACAGATTTGGTTTCAGGCACGACGAGCACGTCGCGCATGATTTGGCGCAGGCGCAGCTCGAGGAAGGGCGTGGCGATGCGCAAGGACGTGGGCGCGGGGCTGGGGGGCTCCTTCAGCTCGCGCTGAGACTGTGCGCGGTCGCTGGCGGAACGGAAGAAGATGAGGCGGGCGAGGTCGCGCGCATAGACCACGCCGATGACGTGCTCGGGGCCGCGGGCTTCGTCGTACACTGGCACGCGGGAGCGGTGCTGGGCGATGACTTTGGCGCTGGCTTCTTCAAGGCGCATGTTCGAGGGCAGCGAAAAGATTCGCTGGCGCGGGGTCATGATCTCGCGGATGGAAACATCGTTGAGCTCAAGGGCGCGGTGGATGAGGGTCTCTTGAAACGGGGGCAGCAGGCCCATACGGCGGGCGGCAGTGGTGATGAGCTTGAGCTCGTCGGAGGAGTGGACGACGGCGCGCTCGGTCATGGAGAGATCGAAGCCGCGCAGAATGGCCGCGGCCGAGGACTTGAGAAGCCGGACGGCGGGACGCGTAATGGCCATGAACACCAGCATGGGCGGAGCAACGGCGACGGCCAGCCCCTCAGCGCGGCTGAGCGCGAGAGACTTGGGCACCAGCTCGCCGACCACAACGTGGAAGTAGGTGATGAGGGCAAAGCCCAGCGTGACGGCGAGAAAGCCGGCGTAAAGATGCGCGTGGGGCAGACCGGTGAACAGCGGAGAAAGAATGGACGCGGCCAGCGGTTCACCCAGCCAGCCCAGGGCCAGCGAACAGAGGGTTACGCCGAGCTGGACGGCGGGCAGCAACTCCTCAAGCCGGGACTGGAGCAGACGAACGGCGCGTGAGCCGGGAGTATGCGCGGCGACCATCTGCTCGATGCGGGTTTCGCGAATGGAGACCAGCGCGAACTCCGCAGCGACAAAAAACGCGTTGGCCAGGATGAGCATGGCCACGGCGACGGATTTGAGCAACTGAAGGCCTTGCATCTGGGTGAGAGGATAGCACTCCGGCCAGGGCGGGTTGGGCCAGCCGCAACGGCCGTATGCGATTCAACGGAACCGGGAGGCGCGGCTGTGCGTACAGGGATTGGGGATATACTTGCGTGCGCGGGAGGATTTGGATGAAAAACTTTCTGGTTGCGATGGCGTTGCTGACGGCAACGGCGGCTTTGCCGGCATGGGCTGCCGATGCGACGTTCGAGCGCGATTTGAGCGTGAACGGAAAGCCCGACCTTACGGTGCAAACCGGGTCGGGAAGCATTCACCTGGTGCGCGGCACAGGCAACCGGATTCACGTGATCGGGCGGGTGCACTCGTTTTGGGGAGCGGACGAGGAGCAGGTTCGCCGCATCGTCTCAACGCCGCCGATTGAGCAGACGGGAAACATCGTGCACATTGGCGTGCACAACCAGAACCTGCACAACATCAGCATCGACTATGAGATTGAAGCGCCGGCGGATGCGTATCTTCATGCGTCGACAGGCTCGGGCGGAATTGCGGACGATGGCGTGGGTGAGGACACGAAGCTCAACACCGGGTCAGGCAGCATTCACGCCACGGGATTGCACGGCGGGTTCAGCCTTGGCACGGGATCGGGCAGCATTTACGCGGAGCAGGCGGGCGTGGGGGACGTGAGGGCCGGGACCGGTTCGGGATCAATTGAGCTGCACAACATTCACGGCGCAGTGCAGGCACACACCGGGTCTGGCTCCATCAAAGTGGAGGGAACGCCGGCCGAATCATGGAAGATTTCTACCGGATCGGGCAGCGTTGAGCTGTGGACCGGATCGGCTGCGCTGACGCTGGACGCGGGAACCGGATCGGGCGGCATCCACGTGGACCGGGAGATGATGACGGTGGGAACATCGAACAGGTTTCACATGAACGGCAAGATTGGCGGCGGCGGACCGATGGTGCAGGTACACACGGGGTCTGGCGGGATTCACGTGCATTAGAGCCGTGCCTAGCTATGCCGGTTCGGGTGCGGCGGCGGGCTGGGCGTCGGGATGCTCGGACTTTACGCGCAAGCGCTGACGCCACTTGAGCAGAGGCTTCTCGACAACGTAGTACGAGGCCAGCGCGGCGGCGATGGCGAAGACGAAATTCTGCGGGAACGCGTTCATCCATGCGCCGGAATTGCGATTGATGAAAAGCTGCTGCCAGAGATAGAGCGAGTAAGACAGGACGCCGATGAAGGCCAGGGGCTTCCAGTTGAGGAAGCGCCCGAATGCGCCGCCGGCGTGATAGACGCAGCGGTGAACGAGCACGGCAAGAGCGAGGTTGAGAATGGCCATGCCGAAGACCTCAACCACGGTATAGCCGGTGTAGCGATTGATGACGAGAACCAGCGCCAGCAGCAGGATGGACCAGCCGGGCTGCATGAGGCGCAGATACCAGCGCTGCTGCTCGAGCCACGGCCTGAAGCGGGCGAGAAGACAGCGCATGGCAAGACTGTCGGCGACCATGGGAAACATTTCAAGATCGTGATAAGGCGTGCCGATGAGCACAAAACGGTTGGCGGCGCGGGCAAAGACGGCAAGCGCAATGACAAAGGCCGGCGCCCAGTAGGCTTTGCGCGATCCGAGCGCGACAAAGGCAAAGGGCCAGAGCAGGTAGAACTGCTCCTCAACAGAGAGCGACCAGAGATGGCCCACCTGCCAGGAGCGCGCGGGCAGATAGTTCATGGTGTAGGTGATGGCGTGCCAGAAATCCGACGCGGTTAAGTGAATTGTGCCAGCAACGCAGAGAACGCCGAGGACAGCGAGGTATGCGTAAGAGGCAGGAAAGATGCGGAGAGACCTGCGGGCGTAAAAGAGCTTGAGTGAGACGCGGCCGGCGTGGTCGTGCTCAGAGATGAGCAGGGTGGTGATAAGAAAACCGGAGATGACGAAGAAGACAACGACGCCGAGATGCGCGTAGTCTCCGATGCCCAGTGTGAGCTTAACGAAACCACGCGTGCCGGTTAAATGCCCCAGCAAGACGAGCATGACGGAGATGGCGCGCAAGCCATCGAGAGACGGCAGCCGCAAGGATGCGTGTTTCGCTTTGGAAGAACCCGCTGGTGCTGCCGGTTTGATTGACGTCACTCCCAATGCTTTCCTTCCACAACGGATTTTGGGCGCTTGAGAAATCGGTGGCCGGGAAACCGGGGGTGAAAGATCGAGCGCCGTCCCATGCCGTTCTTTAACAATGCCATGCTATGCCCCAAAAGACGAACTCACTTTTGTGGGATGCCTGCCGCGTCGGTCACCAGCGGCATGGTAACCAACGGGTTGGGCACGCATGGGATTCGATACACTGGAGGCATGGTTCATGTGTATCGTCCGCTGCCTGTGGAACGGCTGAAGCTGCTGGTTTTTGACCTTGATGGGACGCTGATCGACTCCGCGCAGGACTTGTGCAACAGCGTGAATGCGGCGCTGGCGCAGTCGGGGCGCGGACCGTTGGAGGACAAGGCGATTGCGGGGTTTGTGGGCAACGGCGCGCCGCTGCTGATGCGCCGCGCGTTGGCCATGGCCGACAGCCTGCAGCCCGAGCAGGTGGACGAAAAGCTGTTTACCGACTCGTATGCATTTTTCCTGCAGTACTATCGCGAGCACAAGCTGGATTTTACCTATGCCTACGATGGTGTGCTGGAGTCGCTTGCGGCGCTACGTGCAGTACACGACGCACCCGGAGGCGCTCAGCGCGTGATGGCTGTGCTGACCAACAAGCCCGTGCGGCCGGCGCGCGGCATCTGCGAAGGGCTGGGGATGGCGGACTATTTTCTGCACATCTACGGCGGCGACAGCTTCCCGGTTAAGAAGCCCGATCCGCTGGGACTGCGGACGCTGATGACAGAGACGGGCGCGAAACCCGAAGAGACGGTGATGATCGGCGACAGCAAGGTGGATGTGGCGACGGCGCGCAACGCCGGAGCGTGGGCGGTTGGCTGCCACTTTGGATTTGGCCCGCAGAACCTGATGGAGAATCCGCCGGACGTGCTGGTAGACCGCGCCTCGGAGTGGGTGGTCGCACTGACTCCTGCTTGAGGCTTGGACCGCGTGGTTTCGTACCTCTATTTCGTGCAATCCCCGGTCTCAAAATCGAGACCGGGGCCACCCTGTCTGATAGCTTGATGGAGATTTGGGCACCCGGCGTTAGGCTTGATGCATGAGCACGAGCTGCGGATTGGGGAGCATGAGCTACGAGGCAGCGCCGCGGCGGCTGCGGGTCGTGATTCCCGGAGGCAGTGGGCATGTGGGCCGGATGCTGGCGCGGCACCTGCAGGAGCGCGGGCACTTTGTTACCGTGCTGACGCGCGGACCCTACACAGCGCAATGGGAGACGGTGCATTGGGACGGGATCGAGACCGGCCCGTGGACGGAGTCGCTGGAAGGCGCGGATGTTTGCATCAATCTGGCTGGGCGCAGCGTGGATTGCCGCTATTCCGCGGAGCACCGGCGAGAGATTTACCAGTCGCGGATAGGAACCACGCGACTGTTGAATCGCGCGATTGCGCAGCTTGAACGGCCGCCACGCGTGTGGCTGAATGCATCGACAGTTGCGATTTATGGACATGACGACGGGCGCGGTTCGGATGAATTGGACGTTGAGTTGAATGCGGGCGAACCGATTGTCGACACGCGGCGCGCGCCGCAGCGACGAGATTTTTTGATGCGCGTGGCCAGGGATTGGGAGGCGGCGCTGTTTGCGACGCCCACGCCGCGCACGCGCAAGGTGGCGATGCGCAGCGCGCTGGTGATGGCGGCTGCGCCTGGCGGCGCGTTTGCGATTCTGCTTCGGCTGGTGCAGGCAAGTTTAGGCGGACAGCAAGGCAACGGGCGGCAGTTTGTTTCGTGGATTCACGAAGAGGATTTTGCGCGCGCGGTGGAGTTCCTGATCGAACGGGAAGAGATTGCGGGAGCGGTTAACATTGCCGCGCCGATTCCGCTGCCGAACCGCGAATTTATGGAGGAGCTGCGCGAGGCGTGGGGAATGCCGAATGGCGTGCCGGCGCCGCGGCCTCTGCTGGCGATTGCGGCGTTTGCGTTGCGCACCGAGCCAGAGCTGCTGCTGAAGAGCAGCCGGGCTGTGCCCGCCCGGATGATGGATGCTGGATTCCGATTCGAGTTTCCGGAGTGGCGCGAGGCCGCGGAGGATCTGGTGCGGCGGTGGAGAAGCAGCTGCTAGCTGCTAGCTGCTAGCTTTCAGCCTTCAGCTATCAGCTTTCAGCAACTGCCTCCGGCCTACTGCTTGGGAGTTATGTCGGTTACGGGCAGGTCCCAGTGGCCTAAGAGAATCTCGAAGCGGCGTTGCTCTTCCCTTTTGTAAGTGGCTTGATCGGGCCATAGCTGTTTGATAAATGCATCTTCGTCGGGGTTGGAGCTAGTGGCCACGTTATTGTCTTTGTAGACGATGGTGACGCGATAGTCCCAACGGCCATCCTCAGTGGTGTGGTAAGCGGGCATGTCGATTTTGAGCGAGAGAATGCGGCCGGTGGACTGGATTTTTTTGAGCAGCGGGTAGTGGTTCTTGAGAAAGAGATCGAGAAACTCCTGTTGATGACCCCACTGGCATTTGTAGTAATACTCGATTGCGTAAGGCTGACCGGCTGCGCCCTGCGTGGGCGCACCCTGCGCAGCAAGCGGCGATGCAAGGGAGACGAAAAAGACGGCGGCAAGAACAGCGACAAGCAGCTTGCGCATGGAAACCTCCACGGATGAATTGGCTCAATTGTACCGTGGAAATTGACGAGACATTATCTTTAAAGGGAAGTTCTCTCCCGGCGGCTGGTGAAGCGAATAGAGGCCACCGGGGGGTTATAGATAGGAATGGACCTGGACGATTCGATCTCTGTCCCGGCTCTTCGATTGCACGGATTGTTTCATTGGGTTCCTGCTATCCCAGATTCTCTCTTGCAAGGCAAGCATTTTCGTTGGGGCTTGCTTTGG
>CAYZVG010000139.1:0-8141 GCA_964481595.1 uncultured Occallatibacter sp.
CTGACAACATCAAGAACTCCATGAAGCTCCACTTTGTGGATTCAATGGATGAGGTCCTGGCCCTGGCTCTGGAAAGCCCGTTGCCCGGCGTCAACACTCCTGAAGCAGAAGTGCTGCCCACCGGCGTCACTACCGACATCGCCACCGGCCTGCCCGCTCCGCAGTAAACGCGCGGGCCGGATTCGCTCTGTGCATTTCCGGCCCGCGCTCAATCAAGCCGTTCTTGCTTGAGCCATCGGTTTGATCACGGCGCTCATCAAATTCCTCCCCAGCACCACTGACGCGCTCATCGCCCCGCCAAACAACGCTCCTGTAACGCCGAGTCCGGCTGCATCCTGCCCGGTCAGGTAAAGATTGCGAACCGGCGTGCGCGCCCCCAGCCCGCGCTGCTTGAAACGCGCCGGCGTGGCGGCGATGCCGTAAATCTCGCCCTTCTCATAGTTCATAAAATGCCGCGTTGTTACCGGCGTTGATAGCTCTGAGTGAACAATGTGGCCGGCAATCTGCGGAACCTGCCGCACAATCTCCTCTATCAGTCGCTCGGTGAGTTGCCGCTTGAAATCTTCGTAGTCCGCTCCGCGCTGTTTCCAGCGCAGATCGGCCCATTGCGCAAAGCTGTCATAGCCGATCACGGTGATCGCCTCGATGGTGCTGTGACCCGGATGACGGCGCTCGAAATCCGGGTCCTTGGCCGAAGGGAACGAGATGTAGACGGCAGGAAATGGCCCAGTGGGGTCGGCCAGAAACCGGCGCAGATTCTCGTCGTGATCGTAGCCCGGATAGATCCACAGATTGGTTCCCTTGAGCCCAAGCTCCGCATCCGTCCGGTCCAGGCCGACATACAGATTCAGGTGCGCCTTCTAGGTCGGCAACTTCTTCAACTCCGATCTCAACTCGTGGAGGGCCGAATTCTGCCCCGCCGGCATCTCCTCCGGCAACAGGCGGCCAAAGGTGTTGGTTGCACCCGCATCGCTGATCACGGCATCGGCCGTAAACTCGCGTCCATCGGCCATCCGCACCCCCGCCGCCGTCCCGTTCTTCACCACGATCTCCGCGACATCGGCGCTCGTCACCACCGCGCCCCCGCCTCGCATAATGACCGGCACAATGGCCGCGGCGATGGTTGCCGCGCCGCCCACAGGATAGCCTGCGCCCTCCAGATAGTGCTCTACGATGGTGGCGTGCACGGCAAAGCTGCTCTGCGCCGGAGGCAGGCCGTAGTCGCCCCACTGCGCGGTAAGCACGCCAATCAACTCGCGGTTCCTGGTGATCTCCGAAAGCACCTCCAGCGTGGTGCGTCCCGCCCAGCGCAGATAGGGCGCGCGCATCAGCCCGCCAATCGCCCGGGAGATTTTTGCGGGAACAACCTTCTCCGCATAGTAGAGGCCGCTCATGCGATCGGCGCTGCGCACGGCGCGCAGATAGCGGTCAATTGCGCGCGCTTCGCCGGGAAAGTTGCGAATCAGCTCGGCGCGAAAGCGCTCCTCGCCGGTGGGGAAGTCGTAGCGGTGGCCGTCGATCAGAATGCGGTCGTAAACGTCCGGCATCGGCGCCCACTGGACAGCGCCGTTGGTGATGTTGTCAAAGGCGCGGCGTACCGGCGAACGTAGATCGTTGACCATGCCGATGTAGTGCACGCCCACATCCCAGTCAAAGCCCGGGCGATGAAAGGCGTGGGTAAAACCTCCGGCGACGTAGTGGCGCTCCAGCACCAGCACGCGCTTGCCGCCATGCACGCTCAGCATCGCAGCCGCGGTAAGGCCGCCCATTCCCGAGCCGATAACGATGGCGTCCCAGCGGTCGGCGAGCTGGGCCTGCATGTAGGTGAGCGGCTTTGTCGATTCGGTCATTTTGAAGCCTCCCTTGCGGCGGAGCGGCAACCCGCGTCCGCCAATGTTGACACTGACAACATAAGAATATGCCGAAACATGTTGCTCGTGTCAACATCCTTCGTTTAAAATCTTTTTGTGAAGCGTGGGGAACCGTACCACAAAGAGAATCTGCGCGAAACGCTGATTGAAGCCGCCGTGGGCCTGGTGGGCGAAGTCGGCCCTCGCGCCTTTACCTTGCGAGAGGTGGCGCGCCGCGCCGGCGTCTCGCACAACGCGCCCTACCGGCACTTCGCGGCCAAGGACGACCTGCTGGCCGCCGTCGCTGAAGAGGGCTTTGCGCGGCTCACCGCGTCCATGCGCAAGTGGATGCGAAGCGGCGCGGGCGCGCTCGAACGGCTGCAACTGAGCGGCTGCGGCTACGTGGACTTTGCCTTGCGCTGGCCCAATCACTACCAGGTCATGTTCGATCTGCCGCTCGCATCGCTGGTCGAGCGCATGAAGAACCCCACCGATGGCGAAGCCTTCGATGTGCTGCTCGATTGCATTCGCGCTGCGCAGGAGTCCGGCGAGCTGCCGGCCGGCGACCCCATGCCGCAGGCCTTAACCTGCTGGTCGCTCATGCACGGAATCTCAAAGTTGAGCGGAAACGGCAACCTGGGTATGACGCGCGCCGCCACGTTGAAATTTGTCCGCAAGGCCACCGATATTCTGATCGAAGGGCTGGCGCACGCCAAGCCGTAGCGCGGCGCGCGGCGCGGATGCGCAAAGCGCAGCGGCAATGCACAACGCGAAACGCCAGTGCTTGTGCCTGAGAGATGTATCTTTGAAAGATGCGGTATACAGCACAGTTTTTGCTTTCGGCCATGGCGCAGGCGCAGTTTCCTGCCCCCTCCGCGCCGGAGATTGCGTTCCTTGGCCGATCGAACGTGGGCAAATCCAGCCTGCTCAACGCGCTCGTGGGAGAAAAGGCAGCCAAGGTCTCCTCCACGCCAGGGCGCACGCGCGCCATCAATTTTTTTCTGATTTCGGATGAGCATCGTGCCCCGAGGATGATGTTTGCCGACCTGCCCGGCTACGGCTACGCCAAAATCTCCCGGTCCATCTCCGCGGGGTGGGGTGAGTTTATCGACCCCTATCTTGAAAGCCGTGCATCGCTCAAGCTTTGCGTGTGCCTGATCGACTCGAACGTGCCTCCGCAGGAGAGCGACGCGCAACTGCTCGAGTGGATGCGCGCGGCCGGACGCCAGTTCATCGTAGTCGCTACTAAAATCGACCGGCTCAGCGGCAACGAGCGCACGCGCAACCTGGCGGCCCTCAAGAAAGGCCTGGGCGTTGAAGATATTCTGCCCATCTCCGCAAAGACCAGCTACGGCGTAAAGGATCTGTGGGCAAGAATTGAAGCAGTGTCAGCCTAGCCCTGCAGCGGCTCCCCAAAGCGCGCTACAAGCTTTGCCGCGGTAGCGCCATCGCAACCAACCGAGCGCAAACGCCGCGTCGCCGTCCCAAGATACCGCGGAGCCACGCGCAGCCATCGCCGGCCGGCAATGTCCGCTGCAGGCAGGCATTCGCTCAGCTCCGCCTCAAACGCGGCAGGCCGTTGCGCAAACGCCGTGGGAATCTGCCACACCAGAAGATTGTGCGGCGTCTCCGATGCAGGCACGCCCACGCGCCGCGCGCCCTGCTCCAGGAAAGCAGCAACCTCCGCCGACGCCTGCGGAATATCTGCCTCGCTCGGCAGCAGATCCGGCAAAACGCCGCGCTCCAGCATTTCGCTTTCAATCTGCCGCGGAGCAATCGAGACCGCGACCGACACCGTTTGGCGTTTGCGAATTTCGTTCTTCAAAATTCGCAGAGCTTCATCAAGCGAGTTCACCAGAAAATCGATCGCGCCCTCGCGCATTGCCTGGCGCAACGCCGCCTCGTCCGCCGAAGCCGCCAGCGTCGCCGCTCCGGCAATGTTCGCCGCAACGGTCAGTGTGCGTCCCGCTTTGTCCAACTCGCCCGCGTAAAGCAGTTTGCCGCCCAAATGTGTATCGAGATGCGCATCGGCCTGCTCGCCGCCAGCCGGCGCAAAGCTCATCAGCTCCGCGTAAATGCGGTACACGCCGGCCATCCATCGGAACGTTGCAGTTGGGTTTGCATCGGCGGACATGGCGCTATTCCACGGCCTTTTCGCGCCAGTTAGATTCGCGCACAAAAAAGGTGAACTCGCCCGGCTTGGCGGTAATCGCCGGATTGGCGTACTTGCCCTTGTAGCACTCGTTGGCGGCCGTCACTCCCGTGCTCTCGATCTCGGCAATGGAGTACCAGTGCAGTGTGCTGGTATCTTTCTCCATCCCTGCATCGCAGTTCACATAGATATCCATTGATCCGCGATAGGTGCCCTGCACCGAGACGAAAGTGGCGTTGGCGGGAACAGTCACTGTGCCGGTGCCGTCGTCATTCACCTTCAGCGCTTCATTGTGTGCGGCATTTAGGTGATTGAAGCGGACGATGTAGTTATCGGGAACAACCGGCTTGCCGGTCTTGCCATCGAGCATGGTGATGGTGATGGTTTTGGGAGCGGAGGTTTCAGGCGCGGAGGCTCCTGGTTCCTGGGCGCGCCCCAAGCCGCCATACGCAGCGGCCAAAGCCGGAGCCAACAGCGTCAAAACGGTAAATCGGCCGAGGGAGCGAAGGCTGAACGCGGAATGAGTCCTGGTGCGAGTCATACCCTAACTTTGCCACGTTTGGCGCTGCCTTCGCTCAACAAATCCGTCCGGGTTCCGCGACGCGTTCATTCCTCTGCAACAGCTCCGCGTTCAGTGTGAAACCATCTGCAGTGCCAATCCGTCGTGAGGGGAACTCGAAAGCGTTGTTACCAGGAAGAGTAGGTCTCGCCGTTCGCTGCCGTATCCTGTGAGCCGGAGTGAACATCGTCGACGCCCGGTTCGGTCTCGTCGAGCGAGTACATGGCGTCGCTCGTTGCCGTTACCCACGAGTCTTTGCTGTGGGTCATCGGATCTTCGGGAATGACTTTCAGATAGCCGTCCTGCACCAGGTCGTCAAGCGACTGCGGAGCCTTCTGCTTATCCATCGTGTAGGAGTCGATGGCGGCACGCAACACATGAAGGTCTTCCTTCAGCACGGCCTCGCGCGCGTGCTTCAGCGCGCTCACGTAACTGGGAATGGCGAGCGTGGCCAGGATGCCGATGATGGCCATCACAATCATCAGCTCAATGAGCGTAAAGCCGGATTGTCTGCGGTCCTTCTGCATCGTTTCTCTCTAGCTCTCAGCTCTCAGCTTTCAGCTCTCAGCCCGGTCTTGCCCTATTGAATATTGAGGCTAACTTCGCCCCGGTGCGTCAACAAACTGAAAGCTGATAGCTGATGGCTGAAAGCTGCCCTTCGCTACCACGTCGAATACTTCGTTCCGTCCAGCCCTGTGCCCTGCGACTTGGAATACACATCGAACACGCTTTGCCCGCCGTAGGAGTCCGAGTCCGGATCGTCCTGCATCGAGCGCAATCCCCACTCTGCTTTGCCCGTCATCGGATCCACGGGAATGCGGCGCAGAAACTTCAGCTTCTTGCCCTGCACATCCACGCCGTTCACCAGCGTCTCCAGGTCGGGCGGATAATTCTGGCTGTCCACCTTGGTCATAAAAGCGCCACGGTCAGCCGCGTCCTTATACTTGTCGATCGCATCGCGCATCATCCACAAATCGCGCCGCAGTTCGCGCTCGTTCTGCCGCTTTACCTGGAAGCGCGCCACCGGCACCGCCGCCATTGCCAGTATCGACAGAATCGCAACGGTCACCATTAGTTCCACAAACGTCAGCCCGCGTTCGCCGCGAGCCACCCGCCTGCGGCCTCTGTGCGAATTGGCTGCCATCGTCACAGTCCCTTACTTCACCACAACGGTGGCTTGCGCCGGCTGTGCCTGCACCGGCTGCTGCTTGCTGTCTACCGCTCCGGCGCGTGTCATGCTGATCGAACTTGTCCCCGCCGCCTTGGCCTGGAAGGTCAGCACGCACACCACGCCCGATCCACTGATCCCCGCCGCTCCCGGCGGCCGCGCCGCCACCACAGTCACGTTGCCCGGCCCATCGTCGCGATGGATAAGCGCAACCGACTGTCCGTCTCGGCTCAGCAGATCGCCCGCCGCCACATTCACCAGCGCCAGCTTCGCGGGATCGTAGGTAAGCTGCAGCGGCACAGATGCAACATCGGCAGCCCAGTTCAGCACAACCGGCACCTGGAAGCTCGATCCGGCAGCTTGCGGCGCACTTGGAGCGCCGAGGACAAAGCTGGCGCCACCCGCTGCCGTAGCCGGACTCGCCACCGCGGGCGCTGCTGCAGCAGGCGCCTGCGCCATCGCCGCGGCATTCCCCGCGTTCTGAGCCGACGCGGTCATCTGCGCCATCAATGCGGGCGCTGCGCCCGCGGCGCTTGCACCGGGCACAACGCCCGTCGCCGGCTGCGTCATCGCCACCGGCTTGCTCACGGCCGCAGCCGGCGCAGCGTTGGTGTTGTCCACGCGCCGCAGATCGATGGCCGTGCCCGATCCTGTGTCGATCTGCCGCAGATTATTCTGGTCCAGGTCTTGCGCGCGGACGATGTGCGGCACTACGACAAAGACGATGTCGTCGTTCTGCACGAGATGGTCCTTCGAGCCAAACACGTACTTGATGATGGGAATGCTGCTCAGGCCCGGAACGCCGGTCCAGTTTTGCTGTTCCTGGTTGTTCTCAATTCCGCCCAGAATGCTCGCTTCGCCCTCGCGCAAGCGGATAATCTGATCCACAACGCGCTGGCTCAAGATAGGCTCGGTCACGCCGCTAATGGTCACCGATCCGCTTTGCGATGTGACCTCGATCTTGATCTTCAGCGTAACGTCGTTATCGAAGTGGACCGTCGGCGTCATCTCGATATTCACGCCCACGTCCTGGTATTGGAACTGCGTATTCACCAGCGAGCTCACCACCGCCGTGGCCGCGCCCGTTTGGTACGAACCGGTTGCGATCGGAATCTTCGAGCCAATCTTCATCGTCGCCTTCTGCGAGTCGGTGGCGCGGATGCGCGGGCTCTGCAGAATCTTGGTGTTGTCGTCGCTCAGCAGCAGGTTCAGCGTCGCCGAGCCCACCGTCACGTTAAAGTCTGTCGACTTCAGGTGGGCAAGATTGTAGAGCGTAGGCGTGGTGGTTGTGGTCGAACTGCCGCTCGACGAGGTGCAAGTGGTCGACGAGGAGGTGGTGCACGGGGGAGTGAGCGTTACGCCAAAGCTGTTGGGCCATGCAACGCCCAGGTTCCGCTCCCAGTTCTTGCTCACCTCAAGCACGGCAATGTCCACCACTACTTCAGCGCGCGCCTTGTCCAGGTCGTTGATCAGTTGTTGCGCCAGCAGCAGCTCGTCGGGCGTAGCACGTATCACTATGGCGTTCTGGCTGGCCACGCCGTAGATCTTCGCGTCGGTAAGCACATTGCGCAGCGCCTGTTGCACGTCGTTTACGTCGTTGTTCTGCCACGCGTTCGACAGGTAGAAGGTCTGCACGGCCTGCTCGTCCAGTTGCCGCCGCTTAGTCTGGTTGTCCTGGGCCACAAATAGCGTGTTCGCCGTAACCGGCTTCCAGAACGTGCCGGACATGGTGCCGACAATGCGCAGCGCGTCCATCAGCGAAACGTTGTTCAGCTCCACCGTGATGCGTCTGGAGGTGTAGTCCGGATCGAAGAGCACATTGACGCCCGCCGCCTTGCCGATGGCCTGGTAAATCACCTTGGCGTCCTCGGTCATCTTGAACGATAGCGGCTCGTTCGACAAGGGATGCAGCGCAATCGGCCCGGCCACTGAGTCCAGCTCCTGCTGGATTCCCGGCGCTTCGGGCATCATCGCCTCCGGGTGGGGCGTGTTGGGGTTTGCCTTGGCCCGCAGCTTGGCAATCTCCTGCTGCGCCGCCTGGTCGCTGGGGTCAACCTCGGCCGCATGAAGAAACTCCGACAGCGCACCCTGGTCGTCGCCGGCCTGGGCCAGCTTGCGTCCCTTGCTCACGTGCAAGGTTGAGTCGGTAGTCCGCATCCGGTAAACCGCGGCGCGGATCGACACGTCCTTGGGGTCTCGGGCCGCGGCCTTCTGGTAAAAGTCGTATGCGGCGTCAAAGTCCTGGCGCGCCTCGGCGTTTTGCCCGCTCTTGTAGAGGGACCTGCCCGATGCGGCGTGGAGTTGTGTCCCGGCAAACATGCCCAGGGCCAGCACCGCCGCTGCAACGGCGCGGGAAGGAACAATTCGAATTGCAAGGGGGATACGGGCGCGGCTGTTCATCGAACTCCCAGG
>CAYZVG010000140.1:0-8116 GCA_964481595.1 uncultured Occallatibacter sp.
TACGGCCAGATGCTGACCACCACCACATTGCTAAGATCCTGAGCGATGTGAAAGCCGATGTAACCAAGGCCTCCCAAAAGCGCGACGGCAACAATCCCGCTGGTAACCCAGGCAGAAGATTTCTTGATTTTCTTTTCAAGAAGCTCTTCGCATAAGGGCGCGGATTCAACGATTGTGGCCAGATCGGCCATGGAACCTCCAAGCGGGAGAAGAGCTAGGTCCCGCGCAGCGGAAGTCATGCGCCGAACCATTCTTGAATGCTGCAGAAATGTGGACGCCGGACGAATCCAGTGGGAAAGCGAATGCAAAACAACATGGCGGCCGCTGAAAACGGGAACGCAACGGCGACGGCTGCAGTTTGCGGGAGTGAGAGCGGAAGTTCCTGCTCAAATGAGAGGCTGGCATAGACGTGCGGTTGTCATTTCAAAGTTCGTTGAATTGCGAGAAACCCGGCCCTGGAAGCAGGCGCAAAAGCAAAAGCCACACCCTTGCGGGTGCGGCTTTTGCGGTTTGGATCGGGATGAAGCATTGGTCTCAACTATCAATCATAATACTCGAGGCCGAGGTGCGTAATGAGGGGCTCTCCCATGATGTGGCGCAGCGTGTTTTTGAGCTTCATTGACTGGATGAACAGATCGTGCTCAGGATAGAGCCCCTCGGGGGTTTGCGGGGACTTGAGATAGAAGCTCAGCCACTCCTGAATGCCGATGGAGCGCAGATCCTGCGACCTTTTGGCGAGATCGAGGAATAGCACCAGATCAAGCGCGATGGGCGCCGCAAGGATGGAGTCGCGGCACAGGAAGTTGACCTTGATCTGCATGGGATAGCCCAGCCACCCGAAGATGTCGATGTTGTCCCAGGCTTCTTTCTGGTCGCCGCGCGGCGGATAGTAGTTGATGCGGATCTTGTGGTAGATGTCCTTGTACAGGTCGGGATAAAGCTCGGGCTGGAAGATGTGTTCGAGCGAACCGAGCTTGGACTCTTCCTTGGTTTTGAACGACTGCGGCTCGTCGAGTACTTCTCCGTCGCGATTGCCGAGGATGTTGGTGGAGAACCATCCGCGCACGCCGAGCAGGCGCGCCTTGAAGGCCGGCGCGAGAACGGTCTTCATGAGGGTTTGGCCGGTCTTGAAGTCTTTGCCGCAGATGGGCGCGGCGTTGCGCTTGGACAGCTCGACCATTGCCTTGGTATCGACAGTGAGGTTCGGCGCGCCATTGGCGAACGGCACACCCTCTTTGAGCGCTGCATAGGCGTAAATCTGCGAGGGCGAGATGCCGGGGTCGCTCGACTCAAGGCCTTTTTCAAAAGCCTCAATGGACTCGTGTACTTCGGTCGGCTTGAGGAAGATCTCAGTCGATCCGCACCAGATCATCACTACGCGGTCCACGGTCTTTTTGAAGTTGCGGATGTCGGCCATGACCTGCTCGGCCAGATCGAGCTTGTTTTTGCCGCTCTTTACGTGGGTGCCGTGCAGGCGCTTGACGTAGAACTGGTCAAAGACCGCGGGCATGGGCTTGATGGTTTCAAGATAGGGCTTGAGCTTTTCAAGCGTGGGCTTGTCGAGCACCTCAGCATGCGCGGCTGCCTCATACACGTTGTCGTCAAAGATATCCCAGCCGGTGAAGACGATGTCTTCAAGCTTGGCGAGCGGGACGAAATCCTTGACGAGCGGAGTGCGGTTTTCAGTCCGCTTGCCAAGGCGGATGGTGCCCATCTGCGTCATCGATCCAATGGGCTTGGCAAGTCCCTGCCGAATGGCCTCAACGCCGGCAATCATTGTGGTGGCAACAGCGCCCATACCAACAACCATTACGCCCAGCTTGCCAGTTGCGGGTGCAACCTTCTGTGTGCTTACCTTCTCAGTCGACATTTTCTGTTTTAACCTTCCTTTGCTTTACCGGCGATTATTGGCCGGGCCCAATTGAAGCTCCGCTCGTTACTTTCTTGCGCGGAGTTGCGTGCGTCTTACATAGCTTTTGACTGCGAGGCCGCGACCGGCTTACACAGGTTCTGCGCTCCTGGCGCGATTGATATGCGACCAGACAAACCACACAATAGCGGCGACCAAAGCGAGTTCAACCGCTAGATGAAAGCGATGAAACCAATCGTGAAATCTGGGGTCGGTGTGCCATTGCTCGCCGAGCTTCATTCCTGCATAAGCCAATGCGAAACACCAGGGCCACGAACCCAGAAAGGTGTAGATGTGAAAGCGAAGCTGCGGCATCTTCGCGATTCCCGCGGGGAATGCAATGAAGGTTCGCACCACAGGCAGCAGCCGCGCCAGCAGCACGGTAATGGAACCGTACTTGTTGAAGAAGTCCGTCATGCGGTCGAGATCGTGGTGGTTCATCAAGACCCAACGGCCGTAACGCTCGACCAATGGCCTGCCGCCTTTTGCGCCAATCCAGTAAGCAATCACCGATCCGGCATTGCAGCCGAGCGCGCCGGCGGTGGCTGCGGCCAGTAGATTGAAGTGTCCCAGATAGACTAGGTAGCCGGCGAACGGCATGATGATCTCAGAGGGCAACGGGATGCAGGCCGATTCAATCCCCATCAGCGCCGCCAGTCCCGCATATCCTCCAGCATCGATGACGTGAGTGACGAATTGAACCAGGAGAGCAATGATCTTTTCGTTCATGAGCGTTCTCAGTATATAAGCCCGGAGGGAGGTGTTTTGGGATGGATGGACGCAATCGAGATGAAAAGAGGTATGCACACGTATGCAATTTCACTTTGTTAGGATGGAGAGGAAAGAGTAACAGTTAGAGGTGTCCGCTTTGCCCGATTCCCCCGCGCAGTTTCCGCCCGTTCCGCTCACGCTTGAAGGCTCCTACGTCTTGCACCAGTTCTTCCAGTTCGACTGGGCCAAGTGGCGAACCACATCGCTGGCCGAACGGCCGCGCATTGCGGCAGAGATTATGTCTACGTTGGACATTCTGGAACGCGAGGGCGTGGATGCGCCGGTGCGCTCGGCGATGTACTCGCAACTGGGACACAAGGGCGACCTCATTCTGATCCACTTTCGCGATTCGCTTGAAGCGCTGAACCAGGTGGAACTCGATTTGGCGCAGACGGCTTTCTACGACTACCTGACGCTGCGCCACTCGTATGTGTCGGTGGTGGAGCTTGGGCTTTACGAGTCAACACGCAAGACCTACGAGGCCGCTGGCACGCACGAGCAGCACAGCCCGCAGTGGAGCGCGGAGATAGCCGAGTCACTTGAACGCGGCAGAACGGCGATGGCCCCGCGTTTGTACCCAGCCGTGCCGGAGACGAAGTATCTGTGCTTTTATCCCATGGACCGCAAACGCGGCGAGCACGCGAACTGGTATATGGTTCCCTTTGCCGAGCGGCAGCGCATGATGCACGAGCACGGACTGATCGGCCGGCGGTACGGATTCCAGGTGAAGCAGATCATCTCCGGCTCAATCGGCATGGACGACTGGGAGTGGGGCGTGGACCTTTTCGCGGAAGACCCGGTGATCTTTAAGAAGCTGATCTACGAGATGCGCTTCGACGAAGTGAGCGCGGTGTATGCGCTGTTCGGGCAGTTCTTTATCGGGGTGCGCCTGCCGATGGATAACCTGATGGACTGGCTGGACGGAAGGCTGCGTTAGCGCTTTGGCCGCTTAGTCTGAGACGAATGAGGGGCAACTGCCCTTCTTGACAACACTTTTGCGCTCGGCATATACCTATTGCGGCCCTCAATGCATTCATTTTTAGACAATCAAAGCAGAAGTGTATCTATCGGGCGGAAAACGTTTACGAAAACGCACGGATTTCCCGTTACTTCTGCGCAAGATATGCAAGCGATCAGAAGCCATCAGGCAACCTCTTCTTCGGCCATCAGCCCCACCAACTTCGTTATCTTCATCTTCATCAAGGAGCGCAGCATGAAGCGCCGCATCTTAAGTACATTGGGGATAGTTCTGGCAGCCGTGTTCGCCACGGCGATCACGGCCTGTAGCGGAAGCACCTGCGTGGCCACCACAATCACACCTGGTATTTTCACGAACGGTGCCTGGGTCCAAGAGACGAGCGTCACGGTCAACTCCACTTCGGCGACGGTCAACCTTGGGCCGCAGGCTGAGAGCGGCGGATCGTGGTCGTGGAGCGGACCGAACAACTTCACTTCCACGGCGCGGGAGATCGACAACATCAAGCTGAACTCTGGAACGAATATCTATACGGTGACTTACACGAATCCCTGCGGCGCCAGCACCACTCTATCCTTCATCATTACGGTGTCTGCCCCTGCCGTTCTAGCACCGGGCGACTACAACGAGAGCATCACATCGAGTGGGTTGGCCCGCACATTCATCCTTCATATTCCCACTGGCTACACGGGAAACACGGCAGTGCCGGCCATTCTCGACTTTCATCCGGCGGGCGTGAACGCCAGCTACATGGAGGGCATGTCGGGCTGGAAGTCGAAGTGCGACACCGTTGGCTGCATCGTGGTCTATCCCGAGTCAGGAGACTCGAACCTGCTCTGGAACGGGGGCTACTGCTGCGACGGCTTCAACGATGTGCAGTTCGCGCGGGACATCATCACCTGGCTCAAGGCCAATACCAACCTGGATACGACGCGCGTCTACGCCAGCGGCGGCTCCAATGGCGCTGCCCTGGGCTATGCGCTGGCCTGCCAAGCTTCCGATGTAATTGCTGCCGCGGCGCTGGTCGACTTCCGCTGCGTTACTGGGACTGACCCAGGAGCGGCAGGGGCCACAATGTCGCCCTCGAACAACACGGCATGCACCTGTCCCAACCTTAAACGGCCGATTACCATCGTTGAGTGGGAGGAGCAGCAGGATACCTCGTTCGTCCTCTACCAAGGCGGCGTTGCCTCCACTGGATTGGGGCTGGTGGGCGCGGTGGCAAACATCGAGACCTTTGGGTACTTCAGCAGCTGCACTGGTACGCCGACTCCCGATCCTGACAACGCTCTTTGCGAGACGTGGACTTCGTGCAAGAGCGGTGTAACGGAGACGCTCTGCAATCACCAGAGCAATAGCCACCTGGCTACCTACTGGGACCCGTCGGATAATTGGAACGACGTGTCCTGGGACAGGATGAGCACCCAATCGCTGCCTGCGGCTCAATAGGGCCCGATTCAGTGCAGCGTTATCCTGTGAGAGACGTAGCGCAAAGGGAGCATTCGGTCATGCCGGCAACGAAGAAGGATGCGCAGAAACAACGTTCGACAAAGAGCAGCGGACTGCTTGCGCCGGAGCGCGTTGCCGCGATTCTTGCGGGGTTGGATGAAGCGTACCCGACGGCGGTTTGCGCGCTCAATCACCGTTCGCCGTGGGAGCTGCTGGTGGCAACGATCCTCTCAGCACAATGCACGGATGTGCGCGTGAACATGGTCACGCCGGAGTTGTTCCGCCGCTTCCCTACCCCGGCGGCGATGGCCAAGGCGACATTGCCCGAACTCGAAGAGCTGATCCGCACGACGGGGTTCTTTCGCAATAAAGCGAAGTCGATCAAAGGCGCGGCGCAGAAGATTCTCTCCGGCTTTGGTGGCGAGGTTCCGCAAACACTAGCCGAGCTGATTACCGTTCCAGGCGCGGCGCGCAAGACCGCAAACGTGGTGCTGGGCGTGTGCTTTGGCAAAGCGGAGGGCGTGGTGGTGGACACGCACGTTTTCCGCATTGCGCGGCGGCTCGGGCTGAGCAAAGTCGACACGCCGCAGAAGGTTGAACAGGATTTGATGCGGATTCTGCCACAGGAGCGCTGGATCGGGTTTTCACATCAACTGATCGCGCATGGACGGCAGGTGTGCGATGCGCGCAAACCGAAGTGCGACCGGTGCAATCTGGAGACGGTGTGCAGGGCGGAAGATAAGACCTGGAGTTCGTAAAGGCGGAATATCGAGTCTCGCATCGGGTTCGTGCTATCCCCGGTCTCAAAATCGAGACCGGGGGCACCCGGCACCCGGTTTCTGTGGTTGGTTGAGATGCGGGCAAGCTGTTGTGCTAACCCACCCTTTCGCAAAAAAACGCGAAAGGATGGGGCACCCACTCCTGATTGCGAGGTCAGAGTTTTATCATTCCGATTTGTGCAATCGCAATTTGACTGAGACCGCTACGCGAGGGCCTGAATCACTGCTTGGATCAGGCCGGGGATGTCGGAGACGGATGCTTCAGCGGCGGGCGGCCAGCCTAACTCACGCAGGGTTTCGGTAGTGATGGGGCCAATGGAGACGGCGGCTACTGCCGCGAAGGGAAAGTTGAGTCCGGCGGCGTAGGCTGCGTCGGCAAGATGCTTTACGCTCGATGAACTGGTGAAGGTGGCCGCATCGATCCCCGCAAGCAGAGCGGCGCGGAGACGCTCGGGAGCATTGGCCGGCATGGCGTTTGAATACGCATCGACTACGTCGACGACAGCTCCTGCAGCGCGAAGAGCATCGGGGATTACATCGCGGGCGATGGCTGCACGGGCAAGTAGAATGCGCTGCCCTGCTGCGTGCGCGGCAAGCTCACTTACAAGAGATTCGGCAATGTAGGACTCTGGAATGAGCGCGATCTGAAAACCAGCCTTGTGCGCGGCGACGGCCGTCGCTTCGCCAATGGCGGCAACCTTGAGCGTGGACTGTCCAGTGAGTACGATTCCCAAAGACCCGGCCCGCTGCTCAAGCGCGCGCACTGCGTTGGCGCTGGTGAGAATGAGCCAGTTGTAACTCGGAAACTGCCGCAGCGCTTGGTCGAGAGGTTTGAAGCTGGCGGGTGGGCGGATTTCGAGGACGGGAACCTCGATCGGTTCCGCACCGAGGGCGCGAAGGCCATCGCTCAGCCTGCTTGCCTGGTGGGCAGCCCGCGTAACCAGAACGCGTCGTCCGGCAAGCGGTTGTGCCTTCACTCGCCTGCCTCGGCCTGCTGAAGCAGAGGCGCTGCGCCGGATTCGATGAGCATGCGGGCAGCCAAGCGGCCGAGTGTGGCCGCATCGCCTGTGCGCTGCGCTACGTGGTGAACGCGCACGGCCTGCCCTGACTGCGGCGATGCGACGACGGCAAAGATCTCGTCTGTGGCGCTCGCGCCAGATCCTGCGATCTCGACGCCGGCGCGGCAGTGAATGCCGATGGGCACCTGGCATCCGCCACCAAGGGCGGCCAGCGCGGCCCGCTCGGCAGTGACGGCGAAGCGGGTTGGCTCATGATCGAGAAAGGACACGGCGTCGATGGTAGCTTTGTCGTCGATTCTTGTTTCGATGCCGAGCGAGCCCTGGCCAGCCGCGGGACAAAACTCCTTGGGGTCGAGGCGCTGGCGGAGCCAATCTGTTTTGCCCAGGCGCTCAAGTCCGGCGGAGGCCAGCAGAATTGCGTCCACTTGGCCCTCGGCGAGCTTGCGGAGGCGGGTATCGACATTGCCGCGAAATTCGATGGCGATAACATCGGGCCGTTGCGCTTTCAAGTGGGCGCGGCGGCGCTGGCTGCTGGTGCCCACCTTTGCGCCGTGGGGAAGCTCGGCCAGAGAGGAATACTTGATGGAGACGAAGGCATCGCGAGGATCGACACGCACGGGCGTTGCTGCCAGCGTGAATGGATGAAGCAGCTCAGTGGGCAGGTCTTTAAGCGAGTGCACAGCAAGATCGATGCGGCCCGCAGCGAGCGCTTCCTCAATCTCTTTGGTGAACATCCCCTTTGAACCGACCTGAGCAAAGGTGACTTCCTGCAGCTTGTCGCCGGTGGTCTTGATGATCTCGATCTCGACGGTGTGGCCCTCACCGCGTAGCAACGCAGCTATATGGTTGGCCTGCCAGAGCGCCAGTTGCGAGCCACGGCTGCCAATGCGCAAGTTCATCTCCGGACCTCGATCTTCGATTCTTGCGGACGCGACTCCTGAGTGCGAGATTCTGCTGGCTCGGCGTCAGGCTGGGCGCGCTCCGTGCGTTCAGTTTCTTGCTGCGGGGGCGCAACGGAAGAAACCGACCACTCCTCGCACAGTGTATCGAGCCGCGCGGAGTCGTTTTCGCGCGCTGCCTGCTTGAGCGCCTGCATGGGCGGATGGAGGAACTTGTTGACCAGGCCGCGCGTGAGTGCCTCGACGGCCGCGATCTGCTCGGGCGTGAGCGTGGCCAGGCGCGAGTGGATGCGCTGCAACTCGGTCTGGCGGAT
>CAYZVG010000141.1:0-8108 GCA_964481595.1 uncultured Occallatibacter sp.
CCTTCTCCATGATTTCGAGAAGATAGCGATACTCGCCGCGCAGATAGATGAAGCCGGTCTTCGCGCCTATAGCTAGGCCGGCAATGATGGTGCCTTCAATGACCGCATGTGGATCATGCAGGAAAATCAAGTGATCTTTGCAGGTGCCGGGTTCGCTCTCATCGCCATTCACCAGAACGTATTTGGGCTTGGCCGATTGCTTGGGAACGAATGACCACTTCATGCCTGTCGGGAAGCCCGCGCCGCCACGACCGCGAAGGCCTGATGCCTTCATCACATCGATGATCCATTCGGGGCCCTTTTGAAGACATGTCTTTGCAGAAGCGTAGCCGCCCAACTCGATGTAGCGATCGATATTCGCTGCGCCCATGCCGAAACGGCTCGTGACGATCTTTACCTCATCGGGATGCGAGACGAGTTTAGGCATTGGGCGTCTTTCCTTTCGTCTCGGCTTTTCCGCGATAGTCGGCCAGGATGGCAGGCACTTGCTCAGGGGTAAGGCCGTCGTGAAAGTCGTAGTTCACCTGGATGGCCGGAGCCCAGCAGCAGGCGCCAATGCACTCCACTTCTTCAAGCGAGAAGACTCCGTCCTGCGTAACGCCCTTGTGAGCGATGCCCAACTCTTCCTGAAAACGGTCATAAATGTCGTAGCCGCCGCGCAACATGCAACTGATGTTGGTGCAGACCTGAATGTTGTATCGGCCGGCCGGCCTGAAGCGAAGCATGGAGTAGTATGTCGCTACGCTGCGCACGTCCAGTTCGGTAATGCCGATGCGCGCTGCCACCTCTGCGATGACAGCGTCGGAGAGATAGCCGACTTCATCCTGCGCGTAGAGCAGCATGGGAACCAGCGCCGAGCGCTTGACGGGATACTTCTCAACCAGCGCATCGAAGCGCGCCGCGAGCCTGGGCGAAAAGACCGACATGGTTTCAGGACTCATAGCATCAACTCCCGCGCCCACGCTTCAGCAGCCATATCCATCTCTTCCTCGCCCGCCGGACTCTTGAGCCTTCCATTCGCAGTCAATTGCAGCGCTCCCGCAGCTCCGTCTTCGCGTTTCCATGTTACGTCCGCGCCCATGCGCTCCAGTTCAAGGCGCTTGCCGCCATGCTCCACTACGATTCGATCCTCGTCGAGGGAGACAACGGCGTGACGCTTGCCGCTCAATCCATGCAGCGCGGTATAACTGCGCAGCAACGAGGACAGAGAAACCCAGAACTCACCCCAAACATCCCTGGGAACATCGATAAACTGTGCGCTCAACGGTCGATCTCTCCCAGAACAATATCGATAGAGCCGATAACGGCCACCAAATCGGCGATCATGCGGCCCTTGCACATGGTTTCAACCGCTTGCAGCGTGGCAAACGATGGATAGCGCATGTGTACGCGGTAAGGCTTTGCCGTGCCGTCTGAAACCACATAGTACCCGGTTTGCCCGTGACCGGCTTCAATGCCCTGGTAGACCTCGCCTGCTGGAACCTCGAAGCCCTCGGTGATGATCTTGAAGTGATGAATGAGGGCCTCCATCTGCGTCTTCATTTTTTCGCGATCGGGCAACACAACCTTGGGGGCGTTGGCCTTGACGGGGCCTTCGGGCATACCGTCCAGAGCCTGCTGTATGATCTTGACGCTCTCGCGCATCTCAACAAGGCGCACTTCATACCGCGCCCAGCAATCGCAGTCGTTTGAGATAGGCACCTCAAACTGGAACTTCTCATAGCTGCTATAGGGCATGTCGCGGCGCAGATCGAAATCAATGCCGGAGGCGCGCAGCGGCGGCCCGGTTACGCCCAGCGCAATCGCATCGGCTGCAGAAAGAATTCCGACTCCTTTGAGCCGGTTGCGAAAGATAGGATTCCCGGTGAGCAGGTTCGAGTACTCGTCGATCTTCTCGTGCAAGGTGTTAATGAAGGCGCGCACACGAGGCAGAAAATCGAGCGGAGGCTCCAGGGACAAGCCGCCGATGCGAATGTAGCTGGTCATCATACGTTGGCCGGCGATGTCCTCAAACAACCGCAGAATCTCTTCGCGCTCGCGGAAGGTGTAGAGGAAGACGGTGAGCGCGCCAATGTCCATAGCGTGCGTGCCGAGCCAGATGAGGTGCGAATTCAGGCGGCTCAGCTCAGCCAGCACAACGCGCAGCCACTGGGCCTTCTCGGGCACTTCCATTCCCAGAAGCTTTTCGACAGCCAGCGCATAACAGAGATTGTTGGAGAGAGGGTCGAGATAATTAATGCGATCGGTGAGTGGCACAACCTGCTGGTAGAACTTGGCCTCGCAGGTTTTTTCAATGCCGGTGTGCAGATAGCCGATCTCAGGATAGACGCGAACGATAATTTCGCCGTCGATTTCAAGCACCAGGCGAAGAACGCCGTGGGTGGCCGGGTGCTGCGGGCCCATGTTCACGACCATGTGCTGATCGTGCGCGCCCTCTGCCGGTTCGAGCGTTGGCATGCCTGCGAGCTGGCTCATTAGCGGTAGCCCTCCACCGGATAGTCCTTGCGCAGGGGATGCCCGTTCCAATCGTCAGGACAGAGAATGCGGCGCAGATTTGGATGGCCTTCAAAGCGAATGCCGAACAGATCGAAGACTTCGCGCTCGTAGAAGTTGGCTCCGGCCCAGACCTGCGTGATGGATTCCACCGCGGGGTCGGCTTCTTCAAGCATCACGCGTAAACGAATGTGCTCTTTGAATGCATGAGAAAGAATGTGGTAGCTCAACTGGAAGCGAGGTGAAGAAGGGAACCAGTCGACTGCCGTCATGTCCTCAAAAAAGTTATAGCCCGCGGCCTGCACTGCGGCTGCGGCATTGCGAATCTGATCGGCGGCAATGGTTAACGTAAGCTCATTGCGATCAAAGCGCGCATCTTGCAGAGCAGCGGCATTCCAGGCCTGGATCGCCTTTAGCGCAGGATGGTCCGGCATTGCATCGAGAACCGAAGCCTTGCCAGCGAGCGTGGGTTTGATGGCTTCAGGCATTTCAGAGGTCCGCCTTATCCCGGCTCCAGTCGAGGACGCCTTTCTTAACAATGTAGTAGAGTCCTACTGCGACAAAGCCGAGATAAACCATCATCTCCCAAAAACCGAAGAAGCGGGAGCAGCCGGTAAGGGCGGGCAGCTTGCGATAGACCACCGCCCAGGGCATCATAAACACCGCTTCCACGTCGAACAGGATAAAAAGCACGGCCACCAGATAAAAACGCACGCTGAAACGCCCGCGCGCGTCGCCTACGGCCTCAATGCCGCACTCATAGGTGGCCAATTTGACCTTGGTATTGCGGTGCCTGCCCACAAACCATGATGCGACCACCATCCCCAGGCCAATGGCGAAGGCGGCGCAGATCTGCATTAAAAGGGGTAAATACTGCCAGTAATAAGGGATCGGGTTCATCGCTCCCAGTCCGGAAATGCGCTCGGATTGCTCCCGGTTGGCTGGTATGAGCTGGATCACCAATCGAAAGGGCGCTGGTTTGAGATTAGGTTTTCAGCCCCGTCCCGTCAAGGTGCACAAAAAACCGCGGAAAACCAAGGGATATTGGCGAGGAGCGGCGCGTTTCGCGGGATCGGGTTGGACAAATACAAATAATTCGAGTCGCGAGTGTGATGTGCGCTTTATCACTTTACAGTTTTGTTTCGGTACGCGATACTTCGTGGTGCTGGTTTTGGGCACGGTACGTTGGTCATCTGAAGATTCTGCCAAACGGGGCCGAGAAACAGGGTGAGGACAGGGAACATGGCAGCTTCAACGACCACCGGATATTCGATCCCCGTTTCGGAACAAGCCCTCAGCGCACTCTCCACGCGCGCAAACTGCCGGCGCCGCATCAGCCCCGAGGCTGGCCACGCCCTTGAAAAACTTGGACATGCCATCGAGTACCTGACCGACGAATTTGTACACGAAGGCAGAACTCTCTCTGCCAACGACGGCCAGTTGCAGGCTGTGCAGTTGCTGATGTCGATCAATCGCAAGATCTATTTCGCCTGTCCTCAAGTGCCCAGCCTGAGCCGGCGGGTAATGTCGCTGTTCCGGGTTTGAGCGATTCCAGCAGTCCTTGCAACGGCGTGGGTGTGGTGAAACTCCTCGCGCGTCCGTTGAGAATTGCAGCCCGGTGACACTCTAGTTTTCTGGACCTATTGTCCGAAGACCAGCACAGCAAACAGCACCAGCCACGCCAGGCCCATTGTGTGCCAGAACCAGGCGGTTGCATCCACGGCGACCTGGCGCGACTCGACGCGCTTGAGCCAGCCCAATGCAGTGACGCAGAAACACAGCGCGAACACGCCAACGGCCAGATGTGCGGCGTGTAATCCGGTGATGAGATAGAAGAAGTAGCTTGCCGGCGTTGCCCAGCGATCGAAGGCGAATCCCTGCGCGGTGAGTTGCCTCCAGGCCACGGCCTGCCCGGCGAGAAAGACCAGACCCAGAGCCAGTGTGGTCCAGAGCCAGGGCAGGGAGCGGCGTAGCGCAGGACGGCCAAGTCCGAGCCATTCCTCAAGCACGTCGATCTCGCGGAAGATCCGCTCGCGGGCCAGCTCCATGGTCAGGCTGCTCAAGGCCAGAACGGCCGTATTGAGAAACAAGATGGGAGGCAGTTGAACTGGACGCCAGTCGCCCATCTGACGCAGCGTGCGCGGGTCCATTTGCGTACCAGTTTGACGCGCGTAAAACAAAGCAACCAGCACCACGAAGAACATCATGTCGCCGGCCAGTGCGCAGAAGACGAAGGCGCGGGTGCGATGGAGCAGTGCGCGCGGACCGTGGCGCTGCGGATTCCAGTCGTCATCGCCGCCGCCGCCCCCGCCACCGGTTGGACGCCGGTCCACGGGCGGCTTGCCGCCAAATCCGGGCTCTTTCCGTTCAGTCTCCGCTGGGGAGGGCGTAAAGATGGAAGGCATAAGAGGCCCCTGTGAACACGAGGTTACTCCACCTTTGGCTTGGACGCATCCACAATCGAAACCGGATGTTCATTGAACGGTAGAACTGGCTTGCAGGGAAGGCGCACGCGATTTCCGTAGTTGAGCGCCTTATTTGCGTTCTGCGCCAGCCACGATCTGAACAAACAGCCGGTGCACACGCCGGTCCTCGGAAAGCTCGGGATGAAACGTGGCCGCCATGAGATTGCCTTGACGCACCAGAACCGGATCGCCATTGCGGCGAGCCAGAGTTTGAACGCCGGGGCCGATGGAAACGATCCGCGGGGCGCGGATAAAGACCATTTCAAGTTCGCCACCGGGCAACTCGGTTGCCGCAGTCAGAATCGCCGAATCGATCTGGCGTCCGTAGGCATTGCGCTCGACAACGGCGTCAAGAACGCCGAGGCTCGCCTGCGCCGGGTGCAGCACCTGGCGCGCCAGCAGGATAGTTCCCGCGCAGGTGCCAAAGACAGGATTCTTCTGAACAAATTGCTTAAGAGACTCAAAGAAACTGTGCCTCTCAAGGAATTTAAGCATCGTGGTCGATTCGCCGCCCGGCAGGACAAGCCCGTCTAACCCTTCGAGCTGCTCGGGTTTGCGAACCTCGACCGGGTCCGCACCTGCTTCGGATAGAGCTTTGGCGTGCGCATCGTAATCGCCTTGGATGGCAAGTACGCCTATCCGTGGCAGAGTGCGTGCATTGTTCAACACTTATCTCCCAGCCTTATCTACAAGCCTTGTCTGCCCGCTTCTTGTTTCCCGACGCTGTGCGGTCTCCACCAGCCGGCTTACCAGCCGCGCGTTTGCAAAAGCTGCGACTCATCGAGAGCTGCCGCGGCCAGACCCTTCATGGCGCCCTGCACCTGCTCGCTTACCTCGGCCAGGATCTTGGGATCGTTGTAGTGCGTGGTTGCGGTCACGATGGCCTTGGCGCGGGAGACGGCTTCTGCGCGCTCCTTGGGATCGTTCTCGACATCCAGCGGGGTGGCGCGTTCCTTCATAAAGATTCCCGAGCCGACAAAGATGGCTTCGGCGCCAAGCTGCATCATCAGTGCAGCGTCGGCCGGCGTGGCGATTCCGCCCGCCGAAAAGTTGGGCACCGGCAATTTGCCTGTTTTGGCGACCATGCGAATCAATTCGTAGGGCGCCTGGTGCTCCTTGGCCGCGGCGTACAGCTCCTGCTCGCTGAGAACCGTGAGCGCGCGCATTTCGCGCGTGATCTGACGCATGTGCTGCACGGCGTGCACCACGTCGCCGGTGCCGGCTTCGCCCTTGGTGCGGATCATGGCCGCGCCCTCGGCAATGCGGCGCAGCGCCTCGCCCAGGTTGCGCGCGCCGCAGACGAACGGCGTGGCAAAGGCGTGCTTGTCGATGTGGTGGGCCTCGTCGGCCGGAGTGAGCACTTCGCTTTCATCGATGAAGTCCACGCCCAGTTGCTGCAGAATCTGCGCTTCGGCAAAGTGGCCGATGCGCGCCTTGGCCATCACCGGAATCGAAACCGTCTGAATAATCTGCTTGATCAGGCTGGGCCGCGCCATGCGCGCCACTCCTCCTTCGGCGCGGATCATGGCGGGCACCCGTTCGAGCGCCATCACCGAGACCGCTCCGGACTCTTCGGCGATGCGGGCCTGTTCCACGTTCATCACGTCCATGATCACGCCGCCTTTGAGCATCTCGGCCAAACCCACTTTCAGGCGCAGGCTGGTGGCGGTAACAACCTTGTTTTCACTCTGTTCTGGCATGTTCTTCGACCTCGATTGCGGACGGCGTCAAGCCGTCGCCTCTTCATGATTCAGCTCTATTCCAGTGTAGCAGCGATGCGCATGGCCGGGGACTGGACGTCATGGGGCGCGGGGGGGCGGTGCGGCCCTCTCATGAGATTCCTCCAATCCCACTGTCCAGCTTCTGGTCACCTTTCTGCAGGATTCCAAGCGCTATGGCAACCACACATCCACTGCCTTCGGCGGCCGTCGCTGAACCGGAACTGGCATCGCAGAACACCGGCAATGAGCCGGCGGCGAGCCAGGCGCTGGTTCCGGTGCCCGCCATGGAGCCGGAGCCTGGACCGCCGTCCGGAGTTTCAGGGCCGGTCGCGCTGCTGCCGGTTGAACTCGATGTCGCCGTTCCGGTGCGCGACTTCAGAGTGCGCGACCTGCTGGCGCTGGAGCCGGGACGGGTCATCGAGACGCTGTGGGGCAACGGGGAAGATGTGCCGCTGGCGGCAGGCGACGTGCAGCTGGCGTGGAGCGAATTCGAAGTGGTTGAGACACAACTGGCCGTGCGCGTGACACGGCTGGCGTGAGCACGGCTGGGACGACGGCGGGTTGCACGCGCAGGCGGCGGCCACAAGGAGATTGGGCGGCAGATGAAGCGGAGCGGAACCGAAGAGATGCGGACACAATTGAAACTCGGACAGGGTGGGCTGGCCATCAGGCTGATCGAGTGGCTGCGGCAAAAGCGCGCCGGCCGCGGCCGTGCGCTGTCGCGGCTCGCTCTGCTCGACCGCATTGCGCTGGCGCCGAAGCAGTCGCTGGCGCTGGTTGAGGTGGATGGCCGCCGGTTTCTGGTGGCGACGTCGCAAGAAGGCGCGCCGGCTTTCTGCGCACTGCCCGGCGGCGGCAGATCCGCGGAGCACCGCGCTCAGAGGGTCTCATGGTAATGCTCGCGGCGAGCGCGGCGGCGACGGCCCCGCTGTTGCCCGACCTGAACGCGCACCTCCATCCGTCGGACTCCACTCCCTGGACGATTCTGCTGGTTTTGACGCTGATTACTTTGCTGCCGGCGATTCTGATGTGCATGACGCCGCTGGTGCGGCTGCTGGTGGTGTTTCACTTTCTGCGTCAGGCGCTGGGCACGCAGACCGCGCCCTCGAACCCCACGCTGATGGGGCTGGCGCTGATGATGACCTGGTTTCTGATGACCCCGGTGTTGAACCAGGTGGATCAGGCCGCCGTCGAGCCTTACCGGCAGGGCCAGATCACCGGCTTCGAGGCCATCGACCGGGGCGCGCAGCCGGTCAAGCACTTCCTGCTGCGGTATGCGCGCGAGAAAGACCTGGCCCTGTTTACCGCCGCCGGACAGATAGCTCGGCCCAACACTCCGGACGACCTGCCGATGCGCGTCGTGGTTCCGGCCTATATCTTGTCGGAGCTGAAGGCAGGATTCGCTATCGGAGCGGTGTTGTTTCTGCCT
>CAYZVG010000142.1:0-8085 GCA_964481595.1 uncultured Occallatibacter sp.
ACCGGCCTTCTAAGCCGGGGGTTGTGGGTTCGATTCCCGCCTCGCCTACCATTAAGTCCGCTTCCCTCTTTTCAAGTACCCCCTTGCTTTTCGTACCCCAATACAGCGATTCGAGCCGCGGTCGGTTCCAGTTTCGCCGCCTGGGCCTATTTTTCAAGGGGGGCCGCAATCTCCTCTTCGGCGACCACGAAGAACTGGCGCAAGTCGGCTTGTCCAAACGAAGTGGTCATGGCAACATCCGCGGCATCCCGCCCAGTCACCATAAGGACACGCCCAATCCTTGGCTGGTTGTTGCGCGCATCGAAGGTCCACCAGCGGCCCTCCAAATAAACTTCGAACCACGCGCTGAAATCCATTGGAAGCACCACAGGGACGCCGATATCGCAGAGATAACCGGAAGCATACCGTGCAGGAATGTTGAGTGCGCGGCAAAAGGCAATGGCAAGATGCTGGAAGTCGCGGCAGACACCCACGCGTTCAGTAAAGACATCGAGGGCAGTTTTTGTAGGCCGGGCATGCTGATAGTTGAACGTCACTTTGCTGTGGACCCAGTTGCAAATCGCTTGCACGCGGCCCCAGCCGGGCTCGATTTGCCCGAACAGTTCAAATGCTACGAAAGAGAAACGATCTACCTCGCAGTATCGGCTATTGAGCAGGAATGTGAGCACGTCGTTCGGCAGATCGCCGACGGGCTGTTGGCGTGCATTCCAATTCACCTCATCCACATTACCGGAGTCTCGAATGAGGGTGGAACCGGTGAGTCTGAGTTGCCCCTGAGGCGCTACAAATCGCGAGCAACGATTCCCAAAACTGTCGATGTAACTGCCCACTTCAAGTGCCGGTTCTGTCTTTAGCTCATCCGGCTCAAGCAGATCGGAGACGCGGGAAGGATGTATGTGAAGAAGCGTCACCATCGCGACGGTAGACGGGATCTCGAATTGGATGTCATAGGCAAGACGAATCAACATTGGCGTTCCTCGAAGAGTGAAGGTACTCGACTACATTGCGTCCCGTGCGACGAGGCGTGTGGCAGTTCGAGAAAACTATCCTGAGATTTGGATGCAAGATGAAGAACGCGAGTCGTTGTGCGTATCGCAGCGGATTCTGTCAGGAAAAGCCGATTGGGAGTGCGCCACGGATTAGCTTATTGTCGCTACCGGCACTGGGTTTTTCTGTACTGAAATGGACAGGTATTCAGAATACGATATCTAACCGTATCCTTTTGCACCGGCTTCTACAAGACATTTGGCGGGTCCGCGGGCTGTGTTGCGACACCGGCAGTCACCAGATTCTGTGTATGCGCGCTATCAGGCGTTTTTCGCGCTTTCATAAGTGTTGAAAAGCTCGCCTGCCTTTTGCAGGCAGCCCGCCAAAACGAATGGGCAGCCCGCGCGGGCTGCCCATAACTTCCGGCGCGAGCCGAAAGGGTTAAGGAAGGTAGTAGCGGAACGACGTGAAGAACATGCTGTCGTCGCCATAAGCGCCGTTGCCGGGGTTGGCGGCTCCGCCGTTGCCTGACCAGAGGTCGCGACGAATCAACTGATAAGTGAAGCCCTGGCGCAAACGGCCTTTGGCTCCGTTGTAAATGTTGTACCAGTAGCCGGCGGTAAACTCCTGCACGTCCTTGTTGCTGGCGCCGCAGTTGGAAGGAGCGGTTGGATCTGCGCCGCCTGCGCCCGCCGTGCCGACGGTGGTGGGCTCAACCAGGCAGCCCGACATGTTGACGCTGCGCGTGCCGTAGCCCACCTGAGTGGCACCATTCAGCACATAGTCGCGACCGACATAGTCGCCGCCGTAGTTCAGGTAGATGTTCAGGCGCGAGGTGGGGTTCAGATCAATGGTGCCAAGTGCAGACAAGTTGTGGAGAGGCGAAAGCTGACCGTCCGGACGCACGGTGACGTCGGCAATGGTCGACGAGCCGTAGCGGCCAACACCCTGGCCCCACAGGCCCTTGACGCCGATGGTAACCTTGTTGCCGACGAGAGGACCGCGGAAACCGCCGCCGATGCCCGCGCCGATCTGATGATCGTTCCAGATCTTGGTGGGCGAGGTATAGATACGATCGCGGAAGTTGCGCTCGACGCCGAAGACTTCCCAGTGACCCCAGCCGGGCTCGATGGCTACCTTCACGACAAAGTCGGGAGAGTAGTTGAACGAGTAGTTGGCAGTGGTGTTGTAGAGACCGCCGTTGGTTCCGGTTGAGCCAAAGAGGTAGTTGCTCGGCAGGTTCTGGCCAGACGCATTGAGCGTTTCGGGGTTTTCGGCAGAGACGCCGAAGAAGAGATTCTTGCCGATGTCCTTGCTGACGCGGAAGCTGTACTGGCGGGTCCACACGAAACCGGCGCTATACTGCGCGTCGATGGTGGCGGGCAAAATTTCAGTGCCGCGCGTGAGGCCCTTCGTAGTTTCGGCTACAAGCGACCAGCCCTGGCCACCGGAGAAGTCCCAGCCTCCGTTGGTCTTTGCATCTGCCCACAACTGGCGCTGGCGCATGGTGTAGCTATTGGATTGGTTGTTGTTCGATGTGGTGCCGGAGCTTAGCCAGTCGGCCTCATAGTAGCCGGTCATGGTAAAGGTATCGAGCTTGCCAATGGCCTTGAGGGCGACGCGCGACTGACGACCGGAACCGTAGAACTCGCTCAACTGCGCACCCTGAGAGTTATTGAGAGGCACACCGGTAAGCGCCGTGTTGATGTCGCCGCCTGTGGCACCCTGACGCCACACGGTTTCAGCCGCCAGGAAGCTGCCGGCGGGCGAAAGCGTGATCCCCTTGTAGTGGATGGTATCCGGATTCGCGATGGCCTTCTTGATGGCCGTGGTCTCATCCGAGATGGTGGTGGTAAGCGAGGTCTGGTTTGTCTTGAGATCGTTTACCGTACCCTGCAGTGAGTTCACCGCAGCCGTGTTCTCGTTGAACGCCGCCGTCTGCGCATCGACCGCCGCCTGAGCCTTGGCCGCTGCCGCCTGCGCGTCTGCCGCCTGCTGCTGCGCCTGCTTCAGCTGCGCATCCTTGTCGGAGAGCTGCCCCTTCATGTTGTCGATCTGGCTCTGAAAATCCTGCTTCATTGTCTGAAGCTCGTCCTCGACGCTAGGTCCCGCGGGCGCCTTGGCTTTGGCGTGCTTCTTAACCGGCGTATTGGGGTCCTTGTCGCTGCTGGCATAGGAGTACGAAACAACGAGACTTGCTGCCATGATTACTGCGGCAACAGTCTTGAGTTTGAAGTTCATTTGGCCTCTCATCCTCTCTGGTTGATACGTGGAAGCGCTCGCATCGCAAGCGCACTGGGGTCCCTGCAACCCAAAGCCATGAAGATTAAGCCGAGCGCAATCGCCTTAGGCTTGCAAGGAAAAGTCAATGGCTGAAACTTAAACAACTCCGCATAAGCGGAAAGTTGTCTGGTAACTTCCGAGATTCAGACTCGCAGAGTTTGATGAATATTTGACGAATTCACGGGTTTTTAACATGAGTAACTCGCGCGTCGCCGGGGGCATTCCAGACCCGAAGGTCCCGAACAGTCTTTGACTCGGTGAGCCTGCTTGACCGAGGACCGTGAACACGCGCGATCATGGCGTCGTTACAGCATAATTGCGTAACTCGCCAGCAAGACCTGCATGGCGGCCGATAACTCCCCATGGAGCGGGAAAGGTATCTGAGGTCATGCCTTCGGAAAAGAGCGAAGCAGAAAAAGTCGCCGCGGTAAATTGTGAATATAAGGTTAAAAACTATCGTGAAGCACGGCCCGCGCTCAAAAGGTTCGCCAGCAGCCTGTATGAGCCTGGAACAAGCTCAGGAAGCTGCCGATAGAGCGCATACGCAACATAGATGTAAGTGCCCTTTCCAGGATGCGTAATCAGCAAGCCTCCGCGTTGCGGATCCTGTCCTTCGTCGGCGGTCTCAGTCAGAGCGGCGTAGCCTGGGTCCCACGTGTCGAGGAAAGAGTGCCCGCGCTCCTCGATCCATCCATCGAAATCTGCCGTAGTAATTTTGTTCGGCCAGTTCAGCAGGGGATTTGCTGCATCGAGCAATTTCACAGGCGCAGTCTCATCCACAACGCGCTCGGGCGTGCGTCCCATGGCCAGTGGCAGCGGAGCAGGAAAGGTCTCGCTCTGATATTCGACCACCAGCGTTCCTCCGTTGCGCACAAACTCGTCAAGGCGCGGCTGCGTCGCTGCCAGCTCAGGACGCGTGGAGTAGGCGCGAATGCCGACGACCAAAACGTTCCACGCAGAGTAGTCGCCTGCGACCACCTCCGCCTCGGTCAGCACGTGCACGGGAACGCCGAGTTGGCCGATCGACTCTGGAACCAGGTCACCGGGCCCCATGATGTAACCCACATTCAAGCCCGGCGCAACCTTCACGTCCACCTTGCGGGTTTCAAGCTGCGCAGCCCGGTACTGGTTGTAGGGTCGAAGACCGGGATAGCCAATACTCTGCCATCCGGTCGTGTATTCGCGGCCATCCACGTGCGCAACCGCTCGAACGTTTGCAACGCCTGCTGACACTTGCGCCGGCGTTACCTGAAAGACGATCGGCGCGGAATCTACGCCGCTCTTCAAATTGAAATGCGCTTCAGATGGTTGCGCGGTCCAGCCCTCTGGCAGGTGTAATGTCACTGTCCCCTCGGCCGCAGAGACGGCATGGACTGTTACCTTCACCGGCAGCGCCGATCCATCGAGAGGCAGAATGCGCGCCTCCGGCTCCATGCGCACGCCGACTGCCGGCGTAACCACCAGAGGCTCGTAGATGCCGCCGGTTCCCACCACACGGTGCATGGTCTGCACAACTCCGCCAAGAGCAATGGGAAGGCCGTCGAACGTGTACTCTGCCCACGCCGACAGCGGATATGGCGCAAAGGAGCGTTCACGCCACGCAGGATTTGAAACGTCGTAGTACGGTTGGCCGGCGGAGCTGCGCGTGAAATAGGGCTGAGTGGGCGTTGCATCGTCTGCAACCCGCACATCGAACGTGCGCTCCACCACCGGAGCGCTTGTGGCAATCTCCGCTGCGCCGGTATCCTTCGTTTCCCATGCGCTGCCCGCCTGACTTTCAAGCCACACTTTGCTCAGGCGCGTTCCGGGTGTGGGCTGCGCCGTATGCACGCGTACGCGAAACCGCTCGCCGGGAAACACGCTGCGCTGCGTCTCATCCGCGGAACTGCCTGCAAGCGGTCCGCCGCCCTGGCCGTTGCCGCTCGAGGCAGTAAAGGCCGTCAGATCGAGACCGAGCAAGTCCTTCAGCGCAGTTTGAAACTCCTGCGTCTTCGTATCCAGTTCGAACAGCAGGCTGGCTTTGGCCTGCGCATCCATTTGACTGGCCGCCACGCGCGCGTAAAGCTCTCGTGTTTCGCCATAAAGCGGCGTGAGCTTGTGCGCAAACCCTACGCGATCCTGCGTGAACCACTCTGGCTTGATCGCGGCAAGGCCGCTGTCGATTTGCCGCAATCCATCGCTGAGCCACGCGGGCGGATTTGCGCCGGCCAGCCGGGCCAGTCCCGCAAGGCTTGTGTCGATGTCAACTTTGTTGTTGTTGAACAGGTCGTCGTTCGCGGTCTTTGCGCCGGCCTGCGCCGCTGCGATTGGAGCCACTCCCCACAGATGGCAGCTTGACGTGGACGGTCCGCTCAATACGGGATTCGCGCCGCCGTTTTGCGATTTCTGCTCGCCCCATCCCTCGCGCGCAATCTGCACGTACGTGGACCCCAGCACCGAGTCCCATCCTCCCACTTGAATCGTCACGTCGGTCGAGGGCACATCTGTCGTCCACTCGCCGGTGATGTAGTTATGAAAGCGAATGGGCGCCCACTTGCCGGTTGCGTAGTCGAAGATTCCGCGGTCCGTTGCGGCAGCAAATGGGACACGCGTGTACATGGCCAGCGGCTGCCATGGCTCTAAACCATCCTTGAGCTGATCGGGAAAAACTGTCGGATCGCCCGCTGCCTTGAAGACCTCCTGCGCAATCTCGCCGGAGACCTGGTGCTGCCCATGCCCGTCTGAAACTCCGCCGACAAAGGTGGCCATAATCACCTGCGGCCGCTCGCGCCGCACCGCCAGCACCGCATCATAGAGAACGCGTTCGTGGGTCCACTGCTTGAACGATTCCTCTTGCGTCTTTGAAAAACCAAAATCCAGTTCGGTTCCCCAAAGCTGCTTTGCGCCGTAGTATTCATCGGCTTTCAGCAGTTCGTTGGTGCGGATGATGCCGAGCGCGTCGCCGATATCGGAAGACATGGCGTTCTGGCCGCCCTCGCCGCGCGTGAGCGTGAGCGACGAAACACGTACGCCCAATCCGCGCGAAAGATACGTCATCAACGGACCGTCTTCGTCGTCAGGGTGCGCCACAATCACCATCACGCTAGCCGTGGAGCCAAGCTCTCTGAGCGTCCGCGACAGGTCCGATTGGCCGCGGTTCTCCGGCAGCGGAATGGGACTGACCTCAGGCTCGGCAAGTGGAGGCGCAGCCTGCGCGCCCGCGGCACTCGCTGCCTGGCCGGCGTTCAACTGCGTTGCGCATAACGCCAACAGCCCCACCAGGGCCGCAAAGACTGCTGTTCGATTCAATCGCAGGGAAGGAAACATGGCTTCTGCCAGTGTACAATCCGTTGAGCAAGTCAACCATGTCTCAACCGGCAAACCCATCCTTGATTTCCCCCACGCTTGAGCGCCGCATCGGCCTGCGCTCCGCAGTGCTGTTCAACATGCTTGAGATGATCGGCGTGGGGCCCTTCATCGCGCTGCCGCTGGTGATTGCCGCCGCGGGATACAGGCTCTCGGTGTGGGCGTGGGTGCTCGGCGCAGCCATCGCCGTCGCTGACGGTCTTGTCTGGGCCGAGTTGGGGGCGGCTTTTCCGCGCGCCGGCGGGTCCTACGCGTTTCTGCGCGAGATCTACGGCCCGGAGCGCGCGGGCAACTGGCTGAGCTTTCTCTACGTGTGGCAGTTGAGCTTTTCAGCGCCGCTCTCCATCGCTTCAGGCTGCATCGGTCTGGCAGGTTTTCTCACGGTCTTTTGGCCCGGCCTTGAGGCAGTTCCCTTCACCGCTCTCCCCGCGCTGCACTACTCCAACTTTGCTGCAGCCGCGGTGTGCCTGCTGGTCACCGCGCTGCTCTACCGCAACATCAGCTCGGTGGCGCGCATGGCCTGGGTCATGTTTTTCGGCGTCATCGCGGCAATGAGCGGCGTCATCGTTTCCGGCTTCGTTCACGCTTCGGCCACCGGCGGATGGCACATGCCCGCGTCGCCGTCGCTGGGGTTTGCGTCTGCCGCGGGAAGCCTTGCGCAGGGCACGCTGCTGGCCACTTACTGCTACTGGGGCTACTACAACATTACGTTTCTAGGCAGTGAGGTTCGCAAGCCTGAACGCACCATTCCCCGCGCCATTCTTCTCTCGGTCTTCATCGTCGCCGGCTTTTACATCGTCATGAATCTGGCCGCGCTGCCCTCGGTCAGCAGTGCAACTCACGTCGGGCAATCTACGGCGCTTCGCGTTCAGTTTGTATCGGACATAGCCAGCTCGGCGTTTGGCCGCTGGGCCGGATACGCCATTGCGGCGCTGATTGTGTGGACGGCGTTTGCGTCAGTGTTTTCGGTGCTGCTCGGCTACTCGCGCGTGCCCTACGCAGCCGCGCGCGATGGCAACTACTTTCACTTTCTCGCGGCGGTGCATCCCAAGCACGGCATTCCGCACCGCTCGCTGATTGCCCTGGGACTGGTTGGCTTTGTGTTCTGCTTCTTCACGCTTGCACAGGTCATCACCATGCTGGTGGTCATGCGCATCGTGCTGCAGTTTTTTCTGCAGCAGGCAGGCGTGATGCTGCTGCGCGTGCAACGGCCGCAGTTGGAGCGGCCATTTCGCATTCCCCTGTATCCGCTGCCCCCGCTGTTTGCTATGGCCGGCTTTGTTTTTATCGTAGTGAATCGCAGCAACGCACTCAGTGGGCTGGCTGTGGCCGCGGCCATCGCAGTCTCTGGCACGCTGATCTATCTCATCCGCGCCCGCAGCCTCAAGCAGTGGCCGTTCCAGCAACCGCTCGACTAGGGCCTGTTAACACTACTGGAGTGGGTGGCGTTGCGCTGGAAAATCCGTCCAG
>CAYZVG010000143.1:0-8079 GCA_964481595.1 uncultured Occallatibacter sp.
AGAAGATAGGATTGGTGGCGCATATTGAGAACTACAATATCCGCGCCATGACGTGGCCGCTTCCACTGCGCGATCGCCTGACGAATCTCCTTCTCAATCCCTATTACCACCTTGAGAACGTATTTGCGGCCGAGGGCACAGCTAAGATCGATTTCTTCATGGAGAAACTGCGGGTAGAGCTTCGCCGCCTTAAAGTGTCGGTACGCGGCGGTTGGGATGGAATCCGTTATCGTTTGTCGCCGGACGGCAAGCGTGCGGCGCCCCAGTCCAAACTCGCGGATATCTACGATGAAGCGCTGGACAAGTATGAGATAAGGCCCTATCCCGGAGAGCTAACCCTGTTTCTATCGAATCGGCATTTGAAGGGATTCGACATACCACTCGCCGGCTGGGGAGATGTGGCGCAAGGTGGAGTGCGCGTCTTTTCGTTCCCCTTCAGTCCGCGTGGCAGCCTGATTGAGCCATACGTAAGGCAACTAGCAGAGAAGATGCACGAGTGCCTTGACATAGCTGCTGAGAGATCGAAGAACAGTTCGGAAACATACGCCACTTATGCCTAGTTATCGGTTGAGTGAAGAAAGATTGACCTTGTTTAGCGCACACAAATGCGGAGTAGTGAGATGAACAGCGCAAGAGTATTTACAATTGAGTCGCCAGTAAATCCACAAACGAAGGCCAGCCGCCTGGTCACCGACCACTTCCGCTGTCCGAAAGAGTTTGTGGACCTCACGGTAAGCAGCGCCCAAATGTCGGAACCGGGATACTTTCGCTTCGGCGCCGATTCTATCTGCTACGGCAGCTGCTCGTCCAGTCCGACATCGCCGCACGTGACCGAGAACCTTCACGATGCTCTTCCGCACACTACCTATAATGGATTGTCGATCGAGCTTCCATTTGACCCGGTCCAGGTGCTGGACAATCTGCGCCATGAACGCTATGTCAGCTGCAGCAACCGCAAGAAAGCTCCAGACAAATCGAAGAGTACAGCTCGTAAGCTCTACTACCTCGCTCGTCCATTGTTGCCGGTGGCCCTGCGAAAGCACTTGCAGAGAGTCTATCTACGCGACTGGAAGCGCATTCCCTTCCCTCACTGGCCGGTGGACTCAACTGTTGAAGAGATACAGGAGCAGTTACTTGCTCTGGCCATGAAGAGCCGAAATGTTACCGCGATCCCGTTTATCTGGTTCTGGCCCAAGGGAGCGCCAAGCTGCACCTCAGTTACGCACGACGTGGAGGCTCCGGCTGGATTGGATTTCTGCAATGAGTTGATGGATCTGGACGACTCGTATGGAATCAAAGCGGCCTTCCAGATGGTTCCCGAAGAGCGGTATGAGGTAACTCTGCAACACTTTGTGAAGATGCGGGAACGCGGATTCGAGGTTAACCTTCACGATCTAAATCATGACGGGAACCTGGTGAGTGACTACGACGAGTTTTTGCGCCGCGCTAAGGAGATTAACGTCTACGCGAAGAAGTTTGGGACGAGAGGCTTCAGGGCTGGCGTTCTCTACCGCAATTTGGATTGGTACGGAATGCTGGACTTTGAGTACGAGATGTCAGTTCCGAATGTCGCTCATCTCGACCCGCAGCGCGGCGGCTGCTGCACGGTGTTTCCATTCTTTAACGGAACAATGATCGAATTGCCGGTGACGATGTCCCAGGACTATACCCTCTTCAACATTCTGAACGACTACTCCATCGACTTATGGAAGGAGCAGATTGCCTGTGTGCGCAAGAAACATGGCCTGATGCAGATGATCGTTCACCCCGATTACGTAATGGATCGCAAAGCGCAAAAGGTATACGGACAATTGCTCGGTTATCTTGCGGATATGCGCGCGCAAGGCGAAACCTGGATTGCTCTTCCGGGAGAAGTAGCCGACTGGTGGCGGCTGCGGAACCAGATGAACCTGGTGAAGAAGGGCAATTCGTGGCAGATTGAAGGCCAGGGACACGAGGACGCGCGCATCGCTTATGCCAGACTGGTTGACGGCAAGATGCAGTATGAGCTCGAAATGAATCAATAAGCTTGTAACTGCGGACTGGGATAACTATGAGTTACAGGCTGGTCCAATCCAGGATAACTTTTCCGGCATTGCCAGACCTCATTGCATTGAAGCCTTGCTGAAACTCGCTGTACTGGAATCGGTGAGTGATGACCGGGGAAATGTCGAGGCCAGTCTCCAGCAGGACAGACATTTTGTACCAGGTCTCATACATTTCGCGGCCGTAAACCCCCTTGATAGTGAGCATATTGAAGATGATCGGCCGCCAGTCCATGGGCGCGCTGCTGGCTGGAATACCCAGGATGGCGACACTTGCGCCGTGCCCCATATTTGCGATCATTTCGTTCAGAGCCGCGGGATTGCCCGACATCTCAAGGCCAACATCAAAGCCTTCAGTCATCTTGAGTTGCTTTTGAACGCTGTTGAGTGGCGTCTCTCTTGGATTTACTGCCAGCGTTGCGCCCATTTTGCGCGCCAGCTCAAGCCGAAAGGGATTGAGATCGGTGATGACGACATGCCTGGCCCCGGCGCGCTTGACCACGGGAATCGCCATGATGCCGATGGGACCTGCGCCGGTGATGAGCACGTCTTCGCCCAAGACCGGGAAAGAAAGCGCGGTGTGTACGGCGTTACCAAAGGGATCGAAGATGGCTGCCACATCCTGATCGATGCCGGGATTGTGCCGCCAGATGTTAGTCATGGGCAGTGCGATGAACTCGGCAAATGCGCCGGGGCGATTGACGCCAACACCTTGCGACAACGCGCAGAGATGACGCCGGCCGGCGAGGCAGTTGCGGCAGCGGCCGCACACCACGTGCCCTTCGCCACTGACGATGTCGCCGGCGAAAAAGTCGTTGACGTTGGAGCCGACCGCGACCACTTCACCCACAAACTCGTGGCCAATGACCATGGGAGTCTTGATGGTGCGCTGCGCCCATTCATCCCAATCGAAGATATGTACGTCTGTTCCGCAGATTCCTGTGCGACGCACGCGGATAAGGACATCGTTGATGCCGTAGTCCGGTTCGGGAACATCTTCAAGCCACAAGCCTGGCTCGCCTTTGCTCTTGACCAACGCCTTCATGGACGATCTCCTTTTGTGCGATCGAACTGTGTGACACGCGGCGTGCTGATGACTCTGCGAAACTTCAGAACCGATCCCAGTGCAAGACATCGGTCAGCAGCCGCTTTTCGACTTGCGGCTTTTCCGCAGGATAGCCGAAGGATACGATCGCCACCAACTGCCGGTCAGCCGGCGCTCCGAAGGCCTTTGCCACGACGGGCCCATAGCTCTGTTTGTTTCCCGCAACCCAGCAGGCTCCGATGCCATGCGCCTCCGCGGCGATGAGCAGGTTCTCAGTCGCGGCGCAGCTGTCCTCGATACCGTAAGTGGTTTCGCGCGTGAGCACCAGCACCACAAAAGCCGCGCTGGCGAGGAACTCGCCGTGGCCAAGCATCACGGGGAGGCTGGCCAGAGCATCTTTCGCAGTGACGACGACAAAGTCCCAAGGCTGGTCGTTCATGGCCGTTGGCGCAAGGCGCGCGCAATCGACGATGTCCTCAATGACACACTTGTCGACCGGCTGTTGCGTATAGGTTCGAATGCTGCGGCGGCTCTTTAGAACTTCGATTGCGCTCTTCACTTTTGTCTTTCTCCATCTTGCAGGTGGTTGCCGGCGGCACGGCGGCAGATTGCCGCATGCGGAACTCTCTATTTTATCCGCAGGCTCACACGAGTCCGGCATGGATTGATCACATGGAGACGAAGAGTAGAAACGCAAACCGGGGCTGCTAAGGACAATTTCTTTTGTCCCAAGGCAGCCCCGGCGTGTTTCAGCGAGTTATTGGATCGGCAATCCTGCGGCTAGTACGGCCTTACAGGCTCGGTGATGAGCGTCCACTTGTCGGTGCGGAAGGGTGCGGCCGGCAAGCCGGCTCCGTTGAAGAGTGTTGCCGTGGGATTCGACTGCCAGGCGTAACGAACCTCTTTGGGATGCGCCACCTGGGGCGAAGAGACAATCACCGTATCGCCATCGATGCGTGCGTCGGCCCAAACCCACTTCTGATCGTCGCCGGCGATGGAAAACTCGCCGAGCTTGTCACCTTTCACCACCAGGCCACCGTCGGTATGCGTAAAGTGCAGCCGGATAGAGTCTGCGCGGCGATCGACGGACTTGAGCGTTGGCCCTGCAAACACGACCGGCTTGCCGTAGTAGTTGGCCAGAGCGCAGTTGGCCACGCGTTCGCCCACCTGGAGCTTCTGCTTGGAGTGAATGTTGTCGGCGTCGCCGGTGTCAATGGTGACGGCGAGGCAGGAGTGGGGAACGGTGGCGGCGGTGACTGCCAGCGACTCGCGGATATCGGCCCAGCCATCGTCAGTGGGTGTGGTGCTGTGCTGCCCGAAGAATGGAAGGCTGACGATATAGAACGGGAAATCGCCCTGCTGGAAAAGATCGCGCCAGTCGGCGATCATGGCGGGGAGAACCCTGCGGTAGGCGTAGCCGCGCGGCGAGTTCTGCTCCGCCTGATACCAGATTGCGCCGGTGATAGCGATGGGCGCGATGGGCTCCAACATGCCGTTATAGAGAACGGTGGGCATGACGGGCCAGTTTTCATAGGCAATGGGCAACTGCTCGGGGTCGCGCGCATCCACGCTCAGCTTGGCCTTCCACTCGCCGGCCAGCGGGACGTTCGTTTTGTCTCCAAGCACCATGTGCAGATCTTCTGGCTTGTTGAGGAAACCGCCATCGGGCTTAGTTTTGAGAACGCGAATGGCCATGACGTTTGGGCCGGGCTTGAGCAGACTGTTGGGCACGAAGTAGACGCGGGGATTCTCAACCCATGAGCTGCCGCCGAGGCTTCTGCCGTTGAGATAGAAGGTGTCCATGCGCTCGATTTCGCCGAGGAAGACCATGGTGCGTCCGGCGGGAACCGGGTCGGGCATGGTGATGGTCTTGCGGAACCAGACCAGCGCCGGCGTATCGGGCACGCCCAACTCTTTAAAGCCGCCGGGGATGGTGACCGGCTTCCAGGAGGAATCGTCGAGGACGGGCGATTCCCAGTGCTCTTTCTGGCCAATGTCGTTGATGTCGTACCAGTGCTGAATGTAGTTGCCGTACTCGGGCGCGTTGGAATCTGCGAGGCGCTTAAGCTCGGCCAGAGGAACATCGAAGTCCTTGATCTTGTGCAAAGCTTCGGCGCTGGTCCATGTCTCGGCGGGTGTTCCGCCTACGTCGTCGACAATCAGCCCGATGGGAACGCCGATCTGCTGCTGTACCTTGCGCGCGAAAAAATACGCCACGGCGGAAGCCCAGCCTGCCGATTGCGGCGTGACTGCTTGCCACTGCCCGCCGACTGCATCCACATGATGATAGGCAGACTTGCCGTTGATGGTGACAAAGCGAATGTTGGGATAATTCGCCGCTTTGACTTCGGCATCGGCGTTCTCGACCTGACGGAGCGAGAGCCCCATATTCGACTGGCCACCGCAAAGCCACACATCGCCGACCAGAACATTGTGGAACTCCACGGTCTGGTGCGGCCCGGTGACCTTGATGGAGTACGGGCCGCCGACGGCGGGCGGCTGAATCTTGACCTGCCAGCGACGGTTGGCCGCAGCAACGCCGGTAGCGGTGTTGTCGCCGATTTGCACCTGGACGCTGTCGCCAGGATCGGACCATCCCCAGATGGTGTTGGCCTTGCCGCGTTGCAGCACCATGTTGTCGCCAAAGATGGGACTGACGAGTGGAAGCTGCTTGGGCGCGGCCGCGGTAGAAAGCCCAACTCCAGGGCCAGCCATGGGCGGACCACCCATGGGCGGGCCCATAGGCGGCCCCTGAGCAAGAACGGCGCAATTTGTCGCCGCCAGCAGAGCCGCGGCTGCGGCAAGAATGTGTTTTCCAAACATGATGAAGGTCTCCTCAACCAACAACGCGCCGGCTATGTTGCGGCGCTATTTCGATTCAACTCACACGACTACAAAAGGGGCCGATTCACCGGCCAATTCACTCTATCACTTACTTGCAGGTGAAGTTATTTGCATCTTCAGAATCGCCCGTGCCGTTGTACTGGGCATGCTCAGGATAGGCACAGAGCGGACGGCTTCTGCCGGGAAAAGCTCTGCCCGTGGCGACGATTGCATCGGGCGCGATTCCCTTCTCGACCCAGTTGACGACGCCGGTGAGCATGTCGAACTGGTCGAGCGATGGGCCGCCGCCGCAGTGCGCCATTCCGGGCACCAGAAAGATGCGGCTCCACTCGGAGACCTTGGCCGCGCCGCCGTTGTCATCGGCAAGCGATTTGTAGTAGCGGAGCGTATCGAGCGGCGAGAACCACGGATCGCTGTCGCCGTGGAAGAAGATGAGCTTGCCGCCGTTCTCGGTGAAGGTGGTGAGATTTGTTGACGCCGGCTCAACGAGCGGATCGGATACATGAAGTGCGGCTTTGTCTACGTCAAGCTCAGTCGCGGTAGGATATGCGCCGAACACGCCGCCGGAGCCCATCTTGAGCAGTCCACCGTTGCTTGCGATGCCAGAGTCGTACAAAAAGCCCGTATAGACCTGCGTGCCATAGGCATTGGTGGGCCCGGCGAACGCCTTCTTGATGGCCGCGACCTTCTCTGGTGCAATGCAGCCCTGGGTTTGACCGGCCTTGCAGGCCACTTCGGCGGGATCGAAATCGCAGCCGATGGGATCGAAGATCATTCCATCCTTGACGCCGTCTTTTGCGTCGCAGCGGTTCAACAGCGCGTCCATAAAGATCTTGCGCTCGTCGTCGCTCAAGAACTTGCCGATCTGCGGCTTGCCCGATTCGTCTTTGGGAGAAGCCTGATTGTAGGCGACCGGAATCCACTGGCCGATGGCTACATTGGAAAGGCCGGTGCGCATGGCGGGATCGCCGGAGACGATGCCATTGAAAACGGTGGGATACCTCTGCGAGAGGATCATGCCTTCGCGGCCGCCGGTGGAGCAGCCCACGAAATAAGAGTAGGCGGCGGCCTTTGTGTAATAACGCGCGACGATCTGCTTCGAAACCTCGGCAACCTCGGCGTTGGCCATGTAGGCAAAGTCGAGATAAGCCTGCTGGTCCTTCATAAAGTTAAAGTCGAAGCCTCCGCGCCTGGATTTGTGGCCGGTATCCGTGCTGGCCACGGCAAAGCCGCGCACCAGGCCCGGCTTGCTGCCGGCGTAGGATGCGCCGGTGGGCTCGCCGATGATGCCGTTGCCGCCGCCGCCACCCTGCATCATGAAGTCGCCATTCCAGGCGGCTTTCTCAGGCAGCGCAAGCGCGAATCCTATGCCGAACTCCTCGCCGCCCACTCCCTTGCGGCGATGAATCACACCTTCAACGCGGCAGTATGCGGGCAACGCGCCGCCGCCGCCCATGGGGCCACGCGCCTGTTGCTGCTCGACCGCCGCTACGGGCGCTGCCTTGGTAATCTCAACGCCTTCGATTTTGACCTGGGCCAAATCTCCGCATGACTGAGCGAAGACCGACTGAGCGGCTGCAAAAGCGCAACACGCGGCCGACACAAGAAACAGATACCTTAGCTTCATCTTTCACCCACAATCGCCCCGAGGGGCAAATGCATTTGTTATTGCTCAAGTGAAACAACAGTTACCGACTTCGGTTCCAATGTGAGAGTCAGCTTGCCGTTCTGCAAGCTGGCAGCAATCGGTTTTGGCACAACGGTGCGGGGCGCAGCAAAAGTGTTGATGCTGTCGACCGCCGGAGCCGTGAGTGTTTCGCCCTTCGCGGCCTTTGCCGTAAAACCGGTCTGGCCAATCTCGATGACGGCCGGCTTCTCCGGATCGATATTGGTGATCTCAAGCCACAGTTTTCCGGAAGAATCCTTCGCAGCAATTGCATCCAGGCGCGGCAGGGTCACCGAGCCTTGCGTATACGTCCCGGCATCAAATGTGACGGGAATAAAATCCGCATCCTGGAAGGGGACATACATCTTGTAGACGTAGTAGGTCGGCGTCAAGACCATCTTTTCGTTGTCAGTAAGAATCATCGCCTGCAGCACATTGATCATCTGCGCGATGTTGGCCATGCGCACGCGATCGGCGTG
>CAYZVG010000144.1:0-8055 GCA_964481595.1 uncultured Occallatibacter sp.
CTTCTGCCAAGTCTGGCGCAACATTCACGCTTTCAAAGTTGTCCTTGTGCTTAAAGTTCCACTCCGTTGTGCCGAACAGTGCCTGGGCCAGATACGTTTGTCCTGCGCCATACTTCAAATCGCGGCGGACGTAGTCGTTGAACAGCGATACATACGCCGATGAAATCGACGCGGACTGCGGATCGTAGTCCGCCTTTTCGCTCAATGGATCGATGGTCGGGCCGGAGAAGCGTGTATCCAGCCGTCCAGTTGTCGTGTCGCTGTCGTCTTGCAGAGTCTTCTCAAATTCGCCGCCGCTCACGCGCAAATCGGCCTTCAAAATGTACGCGACCGGCAGCCCCGTGTACTGGTGCAGCTTTTCTGCCACGGATTGCTTTTCGTCCGCGCCGAGGTCGGTGCCCTGCGCCAGTGCGTGTGCGTAGGGGCCGGTGGTAAAGTCCTCAACCTCTTTCAAGAAAGGCTCCAGAGCCGGTGGCTGCTCGGGCAGTTTCTTGTGGTACCAGGCTGTTGCCGCGTAAGTGGGCAACGCCAGCACGTAGGGCAGATCCACGCCGGGGTTTCCCGCGGGCATATCGATATCCGTCGTGAAGTTGAAGATCTGCGACAGCAGAATCACGCCGTTCAGATCGATGCTTTCGTTGTTCTCAAGAATGTCGGCCAGCACGGCCGAGCGCGTGGTTCCGTAGCTCTCGCCGAACAGATATTTGGGCGAGTTCCACCGGTTGTACTTGGTGATAAAACGCTGAATGAAGCGCGCAAACGCATTCGCGTCCTCGTCGATTCCCCAGAATGCCTTCTCGGGATTCTTGCCCAGCAATCGCCCAAAGCCCGTCCCCGGCATGTCGATAAAGACCACATCGCTCACATCGAGCAGAGAGTTCGCATTGTCAACCAGCTTGTACGGCGCTGCCGGCATGTGCACGTCGGTATCTGTTACCACATGCTTGGGGCCCAGCGAACCCATGTGCAGCCACACGCTGGCGCTGCCCGGACCGCCGTTGTAAAAGAATGTGATTGGCCGGTCCTCGGCCTTCGCGTCCTTCTTGAAATACGCAACGTAAAACATCTGCGCTGTGGGATCGCCATCTTTTTCATCTTTGGGCGCATTCAGCGCCAACTGGCTGCCGGGCAGCGGCTTTCCGTCGGGGCCAAGCTGCGCATCCTGCAAGTCGGTCGCGCCCACCGTAATCGTTCCCGCAATCGCGTTGTATGCAATGCGCTGTCCGCCTGCGGTCACTTCGCCCTGAGTTGTGGAATCGGGCGGTGGCGCGACTTTGTCTGCGGTCTTTTCGGCGGTTTTGTCGCCTGAAGCGGTCTTGGCCGAAGCGGCATCGTCCGCGGCGCGCGCTGCGCACGTTGCCGTAAGCATCGCAAAAACACACAAACCAACTGCCAGGTGCCGTTTTGCAATCATAAAGGGTCTCCAGAAAGGGAATTGCGTAGAAAGCCAGTATAGATTGTAAATTCAGCTTGCACCGTTGACCGCCGCTCGGCTGGCTCAATCCGCACTGCAACTTTACGCGGTTGCTTTGCCCCCTGCGTAGATTTATCCTTTCCTCTCTGACTCTCTGTTTCCGCTTCCCGGTTAGAGCCAAGGGAGCAAGGCTGCTTCTACGCCGAATCCAGAGTTCCAGTGGAGACAGAACATGGCCTTCCAATCAGCGGAATCCGCGTCGAGAGCTGCGCACAACGTTCAACCAGCTCCCGTCATCTTGAATGGCCGCGCTCTGGAACAAAACCGCGGCATGACTCTCAATCTCGAATGGGTAGACCAGGTTCACGTGAACACGAGCGCAGTGGAGCGCCGCGCAGCCACGCTGGTTACGCGGCGCACGGTGAAGAAGGAGAATCAGGCGGCGTGGCTGCTGCGCGCCATCGCGTGCATGGACCTGACAACGCTGAGCGGCGATGACACTGCCGAGCGCGTCCGCCGCCTTTGCGCCAAAGCGCGCCATCCGCTGCAGCATCACCTTGTCGAAGGCCTGGGCATAGCGGATCTTCATCTGCACGTGGGCGCGGTGTGCGTTTACCACGTGTTTGTTGAGACGGCAGTGAAGGCGCTTGACGGTTCCGGTATTCCAGTGGCCGCCGTCTCCGCAGGATTTCCCGCGGGCCTAACGCCGCTTGCTGAGCGCGTCGACGAGGTTCGCCGCTCGGTTGAAGCAGGCGCGCAGGAGATCGACATTGTCATCACGCGAGCTCATGTCTTCAACGGCGAGTGGCAGGCGCTCTACGACGAGATCGCCGCATTCAAACAGGCGTGCGGACCGGCACACTTGAAGACCATCCTCGGCACCGGCGACCTGATGACGCTGCGCAACGTTGCCCGCGCCAGTTGGGTAGCCATGATGGCCGGTGCGGACTTTATCAAAACCTCTACCGGGAAAGAGGCCGTGAACGCGACGCTGCCCGTGTCGCTGGTGATGGTGCGCTGCATTCGCGACTATGCCGAGCGCACCGGCATGGCCGTCGGCTTCAAACCAGCGGGCGGCATCCGCACGGCAAAGCAGTCGCTCGATTGGTTGGCGCTGATGAAAGACGAGCTTGGCCGGTCGTGGCTGGAGCCTTCCCTGTTCCGCTTTGGAGCAAGCGGCATGCTGGGCGACATCGAGCGGCAGCTCGAGCATTTTCTTACCGGCCGCTATTCGGCCACCTACAGGCATCCCATTGCGTAGCGCGGCGCGCGGTTAGTCGACTGCCGTTTCGAATGTTTGCTTTTTGAAGGAGACGCTGTGAGCATCGCGGAAAAGTTCTTGAGCATGGAGTACGGAGCTGCGCCGGAAGACGCGAGTGAAGCCGCGCAGTGGCTGGAACGGCATCATCGCCGATTCGATGAGTTCATCGGCGGCGCGTGGGTCAAGCCGGCGAGCGGCGAGTACACGGCCACTTGCGATCCTTCAACCGGAGAGACCATTGCCGAAGTTGCCAAGGGCAACCGCGACGACGTGGAAGCGGCGGTTGCGGCTGCGCGCAAGGCACAGCCCGGCTGGCAGGCGCTGAGCGGCCATGAGCGCGCACGGTACTTGTATGCGCTGGCCCGGCTGGTGCAGAAGCACGCTCGGCGGCTGGCCGTGCTTGAAACCATGGACAACGGCAAGCCGATCCGCGAGAGCCGCGACATCGACATACCCCTGGTGGCCAGGCACTTTTATCATCACGCGGGCTGGGCGCAGCTTCTCGATCAAGAGTTTCCCAACTACACGGCCTGTGGAGTGGTGGCGCAGATTATTCCGTGGAACTTTCCGCTGATGATGTTTGCGTGGAAGGTTGCGCCGGCACTGGCCGCGGGCAACACCGTGGTGATCAAACCGGCCAGCTACACGCCGCTGACCGCGCTTGCTTTTGCGGAATTTGCAATGGAAGCGGGACTGCCGGCAGGCGTGCTGAACGTACTGACATGCGATGGGCGCACGGGACAAGCCCTCATCGAGCATCCCGGCATCGACAAGGTGGCGTTTACGGGATCGACGGAAGTGGGGCGCGCGATTCGCAAAGCCACGGCCAACTCGACGAAGAAACTCTCGCTCGAACTCGGCGGCAAATCGCCGTTCATTGTCTTCGACGATGCGGACCTTGACTCCGCGGTCGAGGGCGTGGTGGACGCAATCTGGTTCAACCAGGGGCAGGTGTGCTGTGCCGGTTCGCGGCTGCTGGTGCAGGAGCGCGTGGCGGAAACGCTCTACACGCGGCTGCGCACGCGGATGGAAACACTGCGCGTGGGCATGCCGCTGGATAAGTCGATCGACATTGGTGCGATTGTTTCTCCGGCGCAGCTCGACTCCATTCGCGCGATGGTGGAAGCGGGCGTTGCCGAAGGCGCGCGCTGTTGGCAGCCGGGCAATCCGCTGCCGCAGAGGGGCAGCTTCTATCCTCCTACTCTGCTGACCGATGTGCAGCCCACATCCACAGTGGTGCAGGAGGAGATCTTTGGGCCGGTGCTGGTGGCGATGACCTTCCGCACTCCGGCTGAGGCCGTGGAGCTTGCCAACAACACTGTGTATGGACTGGCTGCGAGCGTGTGGAGCGAGAACATCAACGTGGCGCTCGATGTGGCTTCGCAGGTAAAGGCTGGCGTGGTTTGGGTGAACTCGACCAACCTGTTCGACGCCGCGTGCGGGTTTGGCGGCTATCGCGAATCTGGCTACGGCCGCGAAGGAGGCCGCGAAGGAATGCTGGAATACCTGACGCCGAAGTGGCTGCATACGCTTGGCTCCGCTGCGGCAAAGGCCGCGCAGCCTGCGGCTCGCGATGCAGAGAAGAGCGCGGCGACTGCGGACTTGAACGCCGCGGACTTGAGTATTGACCGCACGGTGAAGCAGTACATTGGCGGCAAGCAGACGCGGCCCGACTCTGGCTACTCATTTCCCGTGTATGGACGCGACGGCGCACTGCTGGGCGAAGCGCCGTTGGGCAACCGCAAAGACATTCGCAATGCAGTGGAGGCCGCGCGCAACGCGACAAAGTGGGCGCGGACAACGGCGCACAACCGCGCGCAGGTCGTCTACTACCTTGCGGAAAACATGACGCAGCGGCGCGACGAGATTGCGCACAGGCTGGCGCGCGCGGTTGGCGAAGAACAGGCTGCGGCGGAACTGGATCTTTCGATTCAACGCATCTTTAGCTACGCGGCATGGACCGACAAGTACGAAGGCGTGGTGCATCATCCTGCTGGGCGCAACGTTACAATCGCCATGCCTGAGCCGGTTGGCGTGGTCGGCATTCTTGCCGCGGACGAAGCGCCGCTGCTGGGACTGCTGTCGCTGGTGCTGCCGGCAATTGCCATGGGCAACACTGTGGTTGCCGTGCCTGCGGAGCGCTACCCGCTGATTGTCGGCGACGTGTATCAACTCCTGGACACGAGCGACGTGCCTGACGGAGTGGTGAACCTTGTTGCTGGACGGGCAATGGAGCTGGGCAGGACGCTTGCCGAGCACGATGGCGTGGAAGCGATCTGGTGCTTCCGCAGCAACGAGGAAGCAGCGGCTGTGCGCGCTGCTTCAATTGGAAACATGAAGCAGGTGTGGACCAACGATGGCCACGAGTACGACTGGTTCAACACGGCACAAGCCGAAGGACGCTGGTTTTTGCAGCACGCTACGCAGGTGAAAAACATCTGGGTTCCGTACGGCGAGTAGAAAAAACAGGGATCAGGGAGTAGGGAACAGGGAACAAGCAACACGGGCCAGGGATCAGCTATTGCTCGATTCGACAGGCTGTAGAAATCGCCTTGGAGACACGTAATGAACAAAGATTGGTTCAACGGTCCGACGCATGATGCGGGCCGCAGCCTCAATATCATCCGGATTGCGGTTGCCTTTATTCTCATCACCCACCCCGTCTATGCCTTGCTGCACCCTGCCAATGTTCGTGGGTTCGGCCACATTCTTGAATCCCATCACGTTCTTTTCGGGGCGCTTCTGGCTTGGATTGTCATGTTCGTTCAAGTCGGATGCTCCTTGGCGCTATTCGCTCGGCGGCTGGTTATCCCTGCTTGCATCGGGCATATCTTCGTGCTCTTAGTCGGCATTTTTCTCATTCACGCTCCAGGGTGGCGCACGGTGGGCTTGCCGGATGGAGACCATCAGCCCGGTTGTGAATTCAGCGTATTGTTGATTGCCCTCTTGCTCGCGATCCTGTGGGTGCATCGGCGTAAGGCAAGGGAAGAGTCGCCGCTACCGGGAGGCAACACGCCCTCGGCCTATCGGGCGCTTGAATTCGTGCGCATCGCCTCGGCATCGATTCTCATCATCCACCCGATCAGCGGATTGCAGGATCCGGCCGGACTCAACGATCTCGGCGTCTACTTCTCTTCCATTGGCTTCCCATTCGGCGTGCAGTTGGTGTGGGGCTCCATGTTTCTTCAGATTGCTTCGTCTTTGGCATTGATCGCGCGGCGTCTCGTGGTTCCAGCCTGCTTTGGACACATGCTCGTGCTGGTCACGGGAATCTGGCTCTTTCATTCTCCGCACTGGTTCGTCATCGGGCCGGATAATGTTGTCGGTCCCGGAAAAGAAGGCATTGAGTACAGCACACTGTTGATCTCTTGCTTCGTAAGCATCCTCATTGCCTACTGGCCAAAGAGAATCGATTCCTGAAAGGCTCCGGCTAGCGTCTCAACCTAGTCCTGTCCGCCACACAGTTGGTCGTTTATGTTTTGATAGGGCACGGCTTCAGCCGTGCCGCAAGCGCAACAAAGCGAAGCGGGGCTTTAGCCTCCGAGGGATGGTTTTAGGAAATTCAATGTCAAAATGAAGCCGTTTGAAAATGACTCTATTTCAGGCGGTCACCACTCGCTCTCTTCATTTGCGTTTTGTCATCGACAGACAGAGCGGTGTGGCATGAATGAGTCGCACTGAGTCTAATGCATTGGCGGCCAACAGGCACACGCCCGCGGTTGAGATAGAATCCATTCTAAAGTCAAACGCATTGGTTGATGGGATCGCTGCACTGGAGGCACGGTCATGCTCGTTGAGGACGCACAGAGGGAAGTTCGCACGGTTTACGCCGGAGGGTTTTTCGGCCAGCTTGTCTCCGGTGCGATATGGCTAATCTCGGCCGGTCTTGCCACGTGGGCTTCTCCGCGCGCAGCTATTGTAGAGCTGGTGGTGTGCGGCTTCTTCATCCACCCGGTGACCCAACTGCTGCTGCGCGTTGCTGGCCGCAGGGCATCGCTCTGCAGAGAGAACCCGCTGCGCAATCTTGCCATACAATTGGCGTTTGGGCTATCACTGTCGATGCTACTGCTGGCGCCGGTGACTGCATACCATCTGCAGTGGTTCTATCCCGCATTGATGATTCTGGTGGGCGCGCACTATCTGCCGTTTACCTTTCTCTACGGAATGCGCATGTTTCTGCCATTGGCCGGCATTTTGATTGGCGGCGGCGTGGCCATCGCGGAGTTTCTACCTAACAAGCTGAGCCCCGGCGCGTGGATTACCGGCATTACTCTGCTGGTCTTTGCGGGGATCGGGCGCGCTGTTGCGGCTCGTGAGAGCGACAGAAAAGCGGACTAGGTTTATGGGGAGCCCATTTTTATTGGGCTAGCACTTGGGACTTAAGTACCGCCAAAGGGTTAACCCTGGACTTCAGTCCTGTAAAGCTTGTTCTTGTCATCCTCGACGATGACTACGGTCAACTTCACGCTCTCCGCTTCAGCGGGTTCGACAAGCGCTTCGGCAAAAATGATCACTTTGTCGCCGGGCTGAAAATGGCGCGCCGGGGGGCCGTTGAGGCAAATGACTCCACTGCCTCTTTCGCCCGGTATTGCATACGTCTGCCAAGATACCCCGTTGGCAACGTTATTAATGTTTACCATTTGATGTTGTCTGATACCGCTGGCTTCGAGGAGCGCTTCGTCGATAGTGACGGAGCCTACGTAATTAAGATCGGCTTCGGTCACTGTCGCTCTGTGAATTTTGGAGATGCACACACGTATCAGCATGTTTCTTTTATATCGTAGTCCGCGGGCTGTTGCGTGCAACCCTACGTCGCGCGGTTTTTTGTGGTGGGATGAAGGTTTTGGAACTTATGGAATGGTAGCCGGCTCGGGGAGAAGCTTACTCGGCGGTTTCTTCGGTTCTTGTATAGCATTCGGGGTCTTGGCAGGTCGAAGTTCCTTCGGAATGTCCCATACGCCAAAAGGTAAATACGTAAAGGGGCCTACTGAAGCTGACGACCTATTCAGGTCGAGCGCAAACCTCACTCGCATATACCAATTGCCGCCCATGTCCACATGGTTCAACGGAACACTGAATAGAATTTCTTTACCTGGTTGAACTCGAACTACGCCTGGTGTCTCGGACATGTAGCCATTTGGCTTCTGTTTCAGTTTCCGCAGGTGTTCCTGCAGCTTTGCTTGTACTGCTTCTTCATCGGCGGAATCGTAAATTTGGAGTATTGGTTCGGTCTCGACAATCTCGTCCATGAGACCTACGCCGGGATTGCCATCTGGCATATCGAAGCTTAAGAACACAATTGGAATACGGCAGTTGTTGACCACTCTAAGCCAAATGCCAGTGTCGTCCTCGCCGTCTTGCACAGGTTTCCGTGGCCCGA
>CAYZVG010000145.1:0-8015 GCA_964481595.1 uncultured Occallatibacter sp.
CTTCCGGACCTGGCGGGATTGGCGGGATTACGTCGCGTAGGACCCGGCACTGATAGATTTTAACACCCGGCGGTGGTCAAGAATCCTCCTTAGCCCGCGCGAAGGCCAAAGGCTCATTCGCCAACTCGCAAAGTCTCGCCGAGCGCGGTTCGCTCGCCGTTTCACGCGCGCGATTCCGTTCCCCGCTACAATAGAACTGTGACCAAACCCACCACCCCCGCGGCCCCTTCCGTGGGCTTTATCTCACTCGGCTGCCCCAAAAATCTCGTTGACTCCGAGGTGATGATGGGCCTGCTCGACCGCGCCGGCGCGCGCCTTACCACGCGGCCTGAAGACGCAGAAATCCTCATCGTGAACACCTGCTCCTTCATTGACACGGCCAAACAGGAGTCGGTCGACACCATCCTTGAGATGGCGCGCTTCAAAACCGCCGGCTCGGCCAAAAAGCTCATTGTCGCCGGATGCCTCGTCGAGCGCTACCGCGACGAAATCCGCAAGAGCATCCCTGAGGTCGACGCCGTCGTCGGCACCGGTGAGCTCGACTCCATTCTTGAAGCCGCCGGCATCGCCCCCGCACCCGCCGCCGCGCCTTCGCCGTTCACCATCCTCTCTGGCCAAGCCGCTGAAACCCGCCCCGGCCAGGAGTCGCAATCCGGCACGCACAAGTCCGCGTTCAGGCCAGAGGGCGACCTGCGCGAAAAGCAGGGCCGCTTCCGCCGTGACGAGTGGCAAGGCGCAGCCGCTCATTTACCCACTTATCTCTACGACGAGACGACCCCACGGCTCCTCACCACGCCAAAGTCCTCGGCCTACATCAAAATCGCCGAGGGCTGCGACCACCCTTGCTCCTTCTGCGTCATCCCCAACCTGCGCGGCAAGTTCCGCTCGCGCCGCTTCGAGTCGGTCGTAGCCGAGGCCCGTCAGCTTGTCTCCAGCGGCGTTCAGGAGATCACGCTCATCGGCCAGGACACTACCTGCTACGGTGAAGACTTGGGCATCAAAGACGGTCTCGCCCTCTTGCTCGACGAGCTGGCCGGCATTGAAGGCCTGCGCTGGCTCCGCTTCCTCTACGCCTATCCCAACCGCATCACCGGCCGCCTGCTTGATACCATCGCCCGGCATGACAACATCTGCAAATATCTCGACGTGCCGCTGCAGCACGCTTCGCCTTCGGTACTCAAGGCCATGAAGCGCGGCGCAGGCGCTGACATCTTTCTCAAGACCATAGAAAAGGTTCGCGCCGCGGTGCCCGGCATTGCCCTGCGCACCAGTTTCATCGTCGGCTTTCCCGGCGAATCCTCCTCGGATATTGAAATTTTGGAGAAATTTATTGCCGAAGCCAGGTTCGACTGGCTTGGCGTCTTTGCCTATTCGCATGAAGAGGGCTCGGGAGCCTATGCGCTCACATCGCAGGTACCCAGGCGCAGCATTGAGGCCCGCCGTCGCCGCATTATGAAGCTGCAGCAATCCATCTCAAAGCGCGCCAAGCAACAGTGGGTGGGCCGCACCGTCACCCTGCTCGCCGAGGGCGAAAGCGAAGAGACCCCGCTGCTGTGGGAAGGCCGCACACAGTTCCACGCGCCGGAGATCGACGGCAAGGTCTACATCAACGACTTCGGCGAGCTTGAAGCGCCACAGCCCGGCCGCTTCTACACTGCGGAAATCACTGAGGCCCACGACTACGATTTGGTGGCCCGCATTCTCTCGCCGGTGTAGAGCCATAGCGCGCATCGCCGGCTGCCCAGCTCCCCTTAAAATAGGAGCCATGATTCTCGAAACTTTTCCCGTCGGCCCGCTGCAATGCAACTGCACCCTGATGGGAGACGAGCAGACCCGCGAAGCCATCGTCATCGATCCTGGCGACGAGGTAGGCAGCATTCAACGCCGGCTCGCCCGCCACGGCCTTACCCTCAAGCAGATTCTCGTCACCCACGGACACATTGACCACGTTGGCGGCGCGCTCCGGCTCAAGCGCCTTACCGGCGCGCCCATCTACATGAACGAGAACGATCTGCCGCAGCTTGAGATGATGGCCACTCAGGCCTCCTGGCTCGGCATTGAAACCCCAGACACCGCTCCGCCCGACGCCACACTGGCAGACGGCCAGATCGTCGGCCTGGAACATCTCCCGGCAAGTGTCCTCTACACCCCCGGACACACACAGGGCTCGGTCTGTCTCCACTTTGCTCCGCTCAAGTTGCTCATCGCCGGCGACACGCTCTTTGCCGGCAGCATTGGCCGCACCGACCTGCCCGGCGGCAATCCAGAGCAGATCATCGCTTCGATTCAGGAACGCCTGCTCGGTCTACCTGACGAAACCCATGTATTACCCGGACATGGTCCAGTAACTACCATTGGTCAGGAACGCCGAAGTAACCCCTTCCTTGGCGCATTGTGAGACGCGTCACAATGATCTAAATCAATCTTATTGAGGTAAATACGACGCAAAAGCTCAAGAAAAACTTGAAGCGGTCAGCCGGTCATATTACTGGGTGGATACGCCCGAAAATAATTGTCAAAAACCACTAGACCTGTGGAAAACTCTCGTTCCTGTGTCAGCAGGCTCACCACCAGCCAACCGGATTCCCCCATGCCAAAAAAGTAACCAGGGTGAACCCAGGCGCCGCGCTCCAGCAGCTCCAGAACCGTCCGCTCGTCGCGCTCCACCGCCGGAATCCGCAGCACCGCGTACCACCCGCCCTCCACCTGCAGCCGGTCAACCGTCTTGAGCCCCGCCAGGCAGCCGTCAAGCGCCGCCAGGTTTGCAGCCACGCGTTCGCGAATCTGCTTCTGGATCGCGCCCCGTCCGGCCAGCCACTCGGGCAGCGCGCACTGCACCGGAGCGTTCATTGAGAGAAACGTGTCGGCAACCACCTCCAGCCGGTCCAGCGCCTCCACGCGCTCCGGCCCCGTGGCCACAATCCAGGCCGCCTTCATCTGAGGAAGCCCGGCAATTTTGCTCAGCCCGCTCACCACATACACCGGCACTCCAACCAGCCCAGCCGCAAAGCTTCGCCCATCGATCGCGATGCCGTAGTCCAGAAACACCTCATCCACAATCAGCGAAAGCGAGTGCTCCCGGCAGAGCCGCGCCAGCTCCTCGGCCTCCCACGGCTTGGTAAAGTGCCCGGTGGGATTGTTGGGATGCACCAGCACAATCGCCTTGGTGCGCGGCGTAACGGCACGGCGAAAAGCCTCGGGATCGATCTGCCATCCCTGGTCGTACACCAGCGAAACCGGTTTGATGCGCACATCGTCAAGCACGGCCAGAAAGTCGAACAGGGGATAGCTCGGCTGGGGAACCAGAATCTCCGCGCCCGGATCGCACAACAGCCGGAAAAGGAAGCTGTAAGCCTCGCTGGTGCTGGTGGTCAGCACAATCTGTTCCGGCTCCACAGCCGCGCCCAGCGAAGCATAGTACGCGGCCACCGCATTTCGCGCTGCCAGGCTGCCTCGTGGCTGCGGATCGTAATCGAGCGCCCGCGGATCGGCCAGCGCGGCCAGCAAGCCGGGGTCATAGGTCAACCCGCAGCGGGTCGGGTTGCCGGCGGTCAGGTCGGCCACCGGCAGCCCCGCCTGCACCCGCAGCCGATGAGCGCGCGCCAGCTCGCTTTCCTCCGTGTTCCAGCTTGTTCTCTCTGAAAAGTGCATGAATCCTCAGGGCAAACGCATCTTAGTTGACCGATTGCTTTCCATGATCGGCCTTGTAACAAGGGCACGGCTTCACAGACTGCGGAAAAACTCAACATAGCCACCACATTCAGCAGCCTTGTAACAAGGGCACGGCTTCAGCCGGGCCACAAAAGATCGCAAAGAAAAGCTGGGGCTTCAGCCCCTACCATTGCTTTCAAGTCTACTTTGCAGATTGCCAGCCAACGCCACAGCAGGGGCTGAAGCCCGCGATTTGATTAGCTTCTTTCGGCCCGGCTGAAGCCGTGCCCTGATTACAAAGCTCATGGATTCCACTTCCGGGTAGATTCTTACAGCCGTGCATCCACGCACGATGCTCTCTATCTGTACCGTGAAGAAATTAGATGTGTTTGCCCCGCATGAGTCCCGTCCCTCGATCATGTCCGCCAGCCCAATCGGGCACAATAGCAGTGACGCCCCTCTCCACCATAAACCGGCGTCCATAGGAGCCGTCTTGCAAGTGCGCGCGGTAGTTTTCGACTACGGAATGGTGTTAACCGGCCCTCCCGACCCTCAGGCCTACGCCGAAATGATCCGCATTACTGGCCTCTCTGCCGAGCGCTTTCACGACTTGTATTGGGCAGACCGCCCCGCCTACGACGCAGGCCATCTCACCGGCATCGAGTATTGGCAGAAGTTCGATCGCGATGCCGGCCTCAACCTGCCACAGCGCCTTCTTGAAGAGCTGAACCTGTGGGACGCCCGCTATTGGACCACCGAAAACCCTGAGATGCTTGCCTGGCAGCTCGCCCTCAAGCAGCGCGGCATCAAGACGGCCATCCTCTCCAATATGGGCGATAACGTGCGCAGCCACATCGAGCGCGAGTTCAAGTGGTTCTTCCGCTTCGACGTGCTGGTCTGGAGCTACGAGCTGAAGATCGTCAAGCCCGATCCGGCCATCTACCGCTACGTGCTCGGCAAACTGGGCACAGCGCCGCAGGAGACCCTCTTCATCGACGACCGCCAGGTAAATGTGGACGGAGCCAACGCCCTGGGCATGATCGGCGTCACCTTCTCGACCGCCGAGGCTCTGCGCAGCGATCTGGCCGCAATGGGCTTTGACTTCGCGCTGCCGCTGCCGTGAATCGCAGCCCGCAAAACGCCTGCTCCACAACTCCCGCTTCGCACATTACACTTTGTGCATGGCTCTCCGCCTTATAGCCGCCACCACCAGTCAGGGCAAGCTGCGCGATTTTCGCACCGCCGCCCGCGCCTTTGCCATATTTATCGATCCCTTGCCCGCTCTTGACGTCATCCAGGCTCCGGAAGAGGATGGCGACAGCTTTCTTACCAACGCAACCATCAAAGCGGTCTATTACTCGCGTTTTGCGCCCGGCCAACTGGTTCTTGCTGACGACTCCGGTCTTGAAGTGGACGCGCTCGACGGTGCGCCCGGCGTCCGCTCCGCGCGTTTTGCCGCCGACTCCGGCCTGGTTGACTCGCCTGACGCCAACGACAACACCGATGTATGGAACAACATGGTGCTGTTGCAAAAGCTCACCGGTATGCGTGGCGGCCGCCGCACTGCCCGCTACCGCTGCGTGCTGGTCACCGCGCAGGACGGCGTTGCGCAGCACACCGCCGAGGGTTCGGTTGAGGGCGTCATCCTTGAGGCCCCGCGCGGTACCGGCGGATTCGGCTACGATCCGCTCTTCTTTCTGCCCAAGCTCAACCGCACCATGGCCGAGATCGATCTTGAAACCAAGCTCTCTCTCAGCCACCGAGGCCGCGCCATTGAGGCACTATTGCCCATGCTCGTATCGCCGTAGCGCAACATCCTTGTTGCAACCGCGCCGATCGCCTTGACGCAAGTGATCCAGGACACCAATAATGATCCTGTCGCCTGAGAGATATAGTTCGTCTCTTATCCTGAAACACTTACGCACAGCAGCCTTTAGGAGCCAACACATCCATGGCAACTGCTCAACCCTCAGCCGCGCCCCAACTCCGCCGCGGCGTCAAGCCGCTGCGCGCCGCTCAAGGCAATTCGTTCGTCTGGCGCAAGCTGCATTCGCTGCTGGGCATCATCCCCATCGGCGCATTCCTTCTCGAACACCTGCTTTCGAACTTTGAGGCGCTCAAAGGCCCCATAGCCTATGGCGATCAGGTCAAGTTCCTCAACGGCCTGCCGCTGGTGCGCGTTCTGGAGTGGGTCTTCATCTTCCTGCCCATCCTCTATCACGCCGGCTATGGCGTCTGGATCTGGCTTCGCGGCAAGTCCAACGTCGTCTACTATCCCTGGGCAGGCAACTGGATGTACGTGGCCCAGCGCTACACCGGCCTTATCGCTTTTGCTTACATACTGCAGCATGTAATTCGCCAGCGCTTCATGGGCATCAGCCTGCCTGAGAATCCCTACGCGGCCTTCGCTAAAGTCCAGCACGAGCTGTCCAATCCCTGGATGGTTGCCGTCTACTCCATCGCCATGATCGCCATCTGCTGGCACTTTGCCTACGGCGTGTGGTTGTTCGCCGCCAAGTGGGGCATCACTCCCGGCGTCGCCGCCCGCAAGCGTTTCGGTTATGTCTGTGTGGCGCTGGGTCTGGCCCTGGCAATCATGGGAATCGCCAGCATCTGGGCCTTTGTCGGCGGCATGTACCCCAATGCAGCGGGTCTTTAGCTGACGGCTGATAGCTGAAAGCTGATAGCTGTTTTTTCTGAAAGGACTTTATGGCAGCACCCAGAATTATCGTGGTTGGCGGAGGCCTGGCAGGCCTGGCGGCGGTCATCAAAATCGCCGAGGCCGGCGGCGCAGTCGACCTGTTCTCGATTGTGCCCGTCAAGCGTTCCCACTCGGTCTGCGCCCAGGGCGGCATCAACGCCGCAAAAAACCTCAAGGGCGAGGGCGACACCACCGACAAGCACTTTGACGACACCATCTATGGCGGCGACTTTCTTGCCAACCAGACGCTGGTCAAGCGCATGTGCGAGGCCGCGCCGGGCATCATCGATCTGCTCGACCGCATGGGCGTGCCTTTCAATCGCACCCCCGAGGGTCTGCTCGATTTCCGCCGTTTCGGCGGCACGCTCTACAATCGCACCGCTTTTGCCGGCGCAACCACAGGCCAGCAGCTTCTCTACGCGCTTGACGAACAGGTGCGCCGCTTTGAGGCCGATGGCCACGTCAAAAAGTATGAGGGCTGGGAATTTCTCTCTGCCGTGCTTGATTCCAAAGGCCACGCCCGCGGCATTACGGCGCTCAATCTGCGCACCATGGAGCTGCGCTCCTTCGCAGCCGACGCCATCATCCTGGCCACCGGCGGCATCGGCGCTATCTTTGGCAAGAGCACCAACTCAGTAGTCTGCACCGGCTCCGCGCAGTCCATCGTCTTCCAGCAGGGCGCGTACTACGCCAATGGCGAGTTCATTCAGGTTCACCCCACCTCCATCCCTGGCGAAGACAAGCTGCGCCTCATGTCAGAGTCGGCGCGCGGCGAGGGCGGACGCGTCTGGGTGCCGCGCAAAGCGGGCGACAAGCGCCCGTTCGGCCAGATTCCCGCCGCCGAGCGCTTCTACTTTCTTGAGGAGTGGTATCCCAAGTACGGCAACCTTGTCCCTCGCGATGTGGCTACGCGCGCCATTCACAAGGTGGTGTACGAGCTGGGCCTCGGCCTTGAAGGCCAGCCTATGGTCTATCTCGACCTCACCCATATCGATCGCGAAACGCTCCACCACAAGCTGGGCGGCATTCTTGAAATCTACGAGAAGTTCGTCGGCGTCGATCCCTGCGTCGAACCCATGCGCATCTTTCCGGGCATGCACTACACCATGGGCGGTCTCTGGGTCGACTTCAACCAGATGACCAACATCCCCGGCATCTTTGCCGCCGGCGAGTGCGAGTACCAGTACCACGGCGCAAACCGCCTCGGCGCAAACTCGCTCGTCAGTTGCATCTATGGCGGCTTCCAGGCCGGCCCCAACGCGCTGCAGTACGTCAAGAACGCCCCGCCCAGTGAGAGCAACGGCCATCACGAAGCCGAGCTAACCCGCCAGGCCGAGATCAACAACAAGCTCATAACGAATCAAGGTGGCGAAAATCCATTCAGGCTGTGGCGCGAACTGGGCCAGGTAATGACCGAGCACGCCACCGTCAGCCGCTACAACAAGAACCTCAAGATTGCCGACCAGAAGATCGTCGAGCTGATCGAGCGCTACAAGAACGTGAATCTGAGCGACCGCAGCCAGTGGGCCAACACCAGCTTCGCCTTCGCCCGCCAGCTCAAGAACATGCTTGAGCTTTCGCGCACCGTGGTGCTGGGCGCGTTGCTGCGCGACGAGTCGCGCGGCGCGCACTACAAGCCCGACTTTCCCGACCGCAACGACGA
>CAYZVG010000146.1:0-7946 GCA_964481595.1 uncultured Occallatibacter sp.
TCGTCGGCTATGGGAGTCTTAAGGAAGATGTAGAACGAGCCTTCGGGCCGTCGCACGTCGTATCCAATTGTTTCCAGCGCGCTGCAAAGAACATTGCGCCGCTGCTCGTAGGGCGCGGCGTCGATGACTTCGTCCGCTGTCTCAAGCAATACCCATTGCCAGATAGCCGGCGCATTAATAAAACCCAGAATGCGGTTGCAGAACGCGCAGGCGCGGCGCAGTTGTTCGGCCTCGGCGATCTTTGGCGAGATGGCCAGATAACCGATGCGCTCGCCAGACAATCCCAGCGACTTTGACCACGAGTTACAGATGACAGTGTTCGTGATGAACGACGCCACCTCCGGCTGCCGCCCTCCGTCATACACAACGGACTTGTAGGGCTCGTCGCTGATGACCAGGATCGGCTGCTCAACGCTGAGCAGGAGTTTCTCCAGATCGCGCAGTGTGCTTTCAGGGTAAACGCGCCCCGTCGGGTTGTTGGGCGTATTCAAAATCAGAGCGCGCGTCCGTGGCGTAATCGCGGCGCGGATGCGCTCCATGTCTGGCAGAAACTCGCTGTCGGTTTCCACCATGACCATGCGCCCGCCGTGATTTGCAATATAAAACTGGTACTCGGGAAAGAAGGGCGTGAGAACAATAACCTCGTCGCCCGGATCGAGAATCGACTTGAGAATCACGTTGCAAGCGCCCGCGGAGCCGACCGTCATGAAGATGTCTTCGGCTGTAAAATCGACACCGGTTTCTCTGTGCAGTTTTTTAGCGACCGTTGCGCGCACCTCGGTGTAGCCGGGGTTCGGCATATACCCGTGCGAGCCTTTGCGTTCGCCCGCAGCCACGCGGCGCAACGCATCGATCACCGCCGCGGGCGGCTCCATATCCGGATTGCCGATGGAGTAATCGAAGATTGCGTCGGCGCCGCGTTCGCGTTTCAGCCGCGCGCCCTCTTCGAACATCTTGCGAATCCACGAAGCATTTTCGAGTTGACTGGCGATGGTTTTTGCAACGGGCATTGGGTCGATTATCTTTCCAGCAACTCTCCGCTAGCCAGCGGATGGATGCCTGCCGCCTGCAACCGTTCAAGGGCCGCGTCCGGATCGTTGAAGCGAAAGATCAGGATGGCCTTGTCTTTACAGGCGTTCGGGAAGGCGTACATATATTCGATATTGAGTCCGGTTCCGTCCAGCGCGTCTAGCACGTCGGCTAGTCCGCCCGGCTGGTCGGCCACTTCTACGGCGAGCACTTCGGTCGCCTTCACCACATAACCATTTGCTTCAAGAACCTGCGTGGCTTTGCGCCGGTCAGAGACGATCATGCGCAGAATGCCATACTGCTGCGTGTCCGCGAGATACAGTGACCGGATGTCGATGCCTTCCCTCGCCAGCAATCGCGCGGGAGTGGCAATGTGTCCCGGCTTGTTTTCGGCAAACAGAGATATCTGCTCAATCTTCATGATGTCCGCCTGTCGATGACGCGTTTGGCTTTTCCTTGGCTGCGCTCAATGGAACGCGCCTCTACCAGAGAAGCCTTGACGCGGATTTCAAGCACATGGTCAAGCGCGTTTTGCAGCTTGCAGTGCAGATCCTGCAGCGCTCCGATCTTGTCGTTGAACATCTGCGGAGTTACTTCTACCTGCACTTCCAACTGATCCAACCCTTGCGCGCGCGTCAGAATAATCTGGTAGTGCGGCAGCGTGCCTTCCACCTGCAGCAACGCGGTTTCAATCTGCGACGGAAACACGTTGACGCCGCGAATGATGAGCATATCGTCGCTACGCCTGCCAATTCGGTTCATCCGCCGCAACGAGCGGCCGCACTCGCACGTGCCCGGCATGATGGATGTAATGTCGCGCGTGCGATAGCGGATCATGGGCATGGCCAGTTTGCTCAACGTGGTCAGCACCAGTTCGCCTTCGCAGCCATCGGGCAGCGTTTCGCCGGTCTCCGGATCGATGACCTCAGGATAAAAATGATCTTCAAAGATGTGCAGCCCATTGTGCCGCTGGCACTCGCACGCCACACCGGGGCCGATAATCTCGGAGAGTCCGTAGATGTCGAAGGCCTCGATGCTGCTTCCGTTTTCAATGTGCCTGCGCATGGATTCGGTCCACGGCTCTGCGCCAAAGACGCCCGCACGCAGCGGCAATGATTTCAGGTCCACGCCGAGTTCGGCGGCGCGTTCAATGAGGTGAAGAAAGTAGGATGGCGTGCAGCACATGGCGGTTACGCCAAAATCCTTCATCAGCATGATCTGCCGGTCCGCGTTGCCTCCCGAGGCGGGAATCACCGCGGCGCCCAGCCCCTCGGCGCCATAGTGCGCGCCCAGGCCGCCGGTGAACAGCCCGTACCCATAGGCCACCTGGATGATGTCTCCGCGATGCAACCCGCAACCGGCAAAGCAGCGTACCAGCACGGATGTCCACACGTCGATGTCTTCCTTCGTATAAGCGACAACGATCGGCTTGCCCGTGGTTCCGCTCGATGCGTGGAGACGAACCACATCCTTGATTGGGCTGGCGAAGAGCCCGAACGGATAAGTGTCGCGCAGGTCGCTCTTCACCGTGAAGGGTAGCTTGCGGATGTCTTCAAGCGAGCCGATGTTCTCCGGCGTCAGACCTCGCTCATCCATGCGTTCGCGGAACAGCTTTACGTGCTGCCAGGCCCGCGCAACTACGTGCTGCAATCGCTGCAACTGCAGGTCGCGGAGCTGCGAGGCCGGTGTGTAATCCGGCATGCTCGCGGGATGACATTCGACGGCGCTCGGAGCCATGATCATCCTTCCCGCCCGATTGCAAAGCTCTTGAGATTCACGTCGTGCAGCTTTTCCGGCAGGTTGCGCTTGAGAGCGCTCACCCATGCCTCGGCGGAGAACGGCAGATGCCGGCTCAACTTACCGAGCAATGCAACGTTGATGCTTTTCTTGTTCGACAAACGGGATTCATCGATCTGCGCAGGCTCAATCAAGACTCCGCCCGGCGCTAATGCCGCCGCATTCACCGGAACCTGATCCGCCGAAATTACAACGAGAAAGTCGGCCTCGCCCGCGGGAACCATGGGGCTGAAAACGCATTCGCCGAAGCGCACATCGCTCGAGACGGAACCGCCGCGCTGGCTCATTCCGTGCAACTCGCTCTTCTTCACATCGAGACCGGCACTGAACACAACGTCGGCCAGAATGTCAGATGCCTTGATGACGCCTTGTCCGCCCAATCCCGCAATCACAACATTCGTCGGCTTACTCATGGCATACCTCAAGCTCGCGGGTGTCGTTCTCGTGTACCTCATACTCCCGGATCGACCGCGCCGCCAGCAGACAATTCCGCCGCGCAACAATCACAGAAAGCTCCGGCTTTTCCAGACACGATTGAATCAGCTCCTGAAACTTTTCAGGCACAGGCTGAGGGTCGATCACATGCACGTTCTTGATGCCCAACGTGCGCGCCAGATCTTCGAAGATCAGTTTGCCGGTCTTCAAGTGAGCCAACGTGCGTCCCGTGCCCGGATGCTCTTGCAGTCCGGTCATTGCCGTGGTTCCGTTGTCGAGAATGATCAATACATGTCCGGTGGCGGGCGGGTTGTAAACCATCTCCACAAGGCCGGTGATGCCGCTATGCACAAACGTGCTGTCGCCAATCACGCTCACCACGCGCTTTGCTTCATCCGGCGGCAGCGAATGGCGCAACCCCAGTCCCACGCCAATGGCCGCGCCCATGTCCACCATCGTATCCATCGCTTCAAAAGGCGGTAGAACGCCAAGCGTGTAGCAGCCAATGTCGCCGGCCACAATGCAATCCAGATTCTTGAGCGCCGTGAATGCGATGCGATGCGGACAGCCCGGGCACAGCGCGGGCGGCTTGCCCGGAACAGGTTTTGGCTCCGGCGAGCAATCATCGTTCAGTATGCGGCGCACGCGCTGCGGGTTCAATTCGCCGTGCCGGTACATCTCCTGCTTGCCTTCAACCGCGATGCCCGCAGTCCGCGCCGCTTCCACCAGATATGGATCGCCTTCTTCAATCACCACGCAGAGATCGACGCTGTCGGCGAAGGCGCGCATCTTTTCAATTGGCAGCGGATAGGTCATGCCCAGCTTCAACACGCTGGCTTCCGGCGCGGCTTCGCGCACGTGCTGGTAGGCAATTCCTGAAGTGATAATGCCCAGCGAGGTCGAACCAGCTACGATCTCGTTCGGCCCTTCCTTCTCATTCCATGCCGCTATGTTCGCCAGCGTCTCGCGCAGACGGTGATGCGCTGGACGCGCGTGAGCGGGAATCATCACGCGGTTGCGGCAATCGCGCACAAACTTTGCGGCTCGTGGCTGGGGGATCGCGACGGTTCCACTGCGAACGACGGTCTTTGAATGACAGACGCGCGTGGTCATGCGCAGCAGAACCGGCGCTTGCCAGCGCTCCGATATCTCAATGGCGCGCAGAGTGAACTCGTATGCTTCCTGCGAGTCCGCTGGCTCCAGCATCGGCACTCCGGCGGCAAGCGCATAGCGCCGGTTGTCCTGCTCGTTCTGGCTTGATGCCATTCCCGGATCGTCGGCAGAAACGACAACCAGCGCGCCCGTCACCTTTGTGAGCGCCGCCGTAAACAGCGGGTCGGCAGCAACATTCAGGCCGACGTGCTTCATGGTGACAATGGCGCGTGCTCCGGCAAATGCAACGCCGAGCCCAACTTCCAGCGCGACCTTCTCATTGGGCGCCCACTGCGCATGTCCGCCAAGGCGGCTGAAGGTTTCCAGTATCTCGGTCGAAGGCGTGCCGGGATAGCCTGTACCGAGTTTCACTCCGGATTCAATTGCGGCCAGGGCAACCGCTTCATCGCCGCTCAGCAGCGATGCCTTATTCTGTGGCATTTCCAAGCAAAGGTCCTATGCGTATTTGTATTTGCGGACCATTGTACTCGCCCTTGAGAGCCATGAACTGTGATCTTCCCCACGCGTTCAGGCGGGGTGTCTATCGACAATCTTTCGAGTAGTATGGGTGAGCGGTTACCGAGTGAGCGGCCCGGCATTGGAGGTCTCCGCTTGAATTGTTTCGCGCGTTAGCAACTCTCTGACGGTCTCAACTCTCGAGGCCAACTCCAGCGAAAAGCGGCTTCCGGCTTGCGGGGAACTTTCTACTTCAATCTTCGAACCGTGGCGCTCGGCGATCCAAGCGGCCAGCACCAGCCCAAGTCCAGAGGCGGAGAATTCGCCATGGAGAGGCCGCGCCACGCTCAAGAACCGCTCGAAGATGCGCTTCTGGTCTTCAGGCGCAATGCCGATTCCTGTGTCGGTTACGCCGATGCGCGCGGCGGGCGGACCAGCGCTTTGTAGCTGCTTCCACAGAGCGAGCGTGACGGATCTATCGGAAGGCGTATAGCGCCACGCGTTCTCAAGCAGGATGTTGAGCAGCCGCTTGAGCGCGAGATAATCTGCGTTAACCCAGAACTCCGGCACGTCAATCTCACAACGGAATTGGATCTTCGCCTCGGCAAACCGATCGATCCATTCATCGGCGGTCTCTTCCATCAGGTCGGGCAAGTTAACCGGCTCAAACTTCAATACCTCGGCACCGGAGTCGGCGCGCGCCAACGCCAGCAGTTGATCGATCAGCAGTGTCATCTGCAGGGAATTTCTGTGGATTCGTTCGCAGGTTTCGCGGTAGTAGTCGGCATCGCGCGGAAAGGCCAGCGTCACCTCGGTTTCAGCGCGCAGCAGCGCAACGGGTGTGCGCAGCTCGTGTGCCGCGTTCGCGGTAAACGACCGCACGCTCTGATATCCCGCCTCGATGCGGTCGAGCATCTGGTTCAGCGTGTTTGAAAGCGCGGCAAGTTCGTCGCGCATTTTTAGCTCGGGCAGGCGGACGTTGAGATTTTTGTCGTTAATGCGCTGCGCCTCGGCGGCAATCGCGGCAATTGGCGAGAGCGCTTTGCGGCTCATAAAATAGCCCGCCAGCGACGACACAATCAGTCCGCCGAAAGCCAGTAGAAACAGATGCGCGCGAAAGTCGGAGAGGACCACTAGCGTTTTGGTAAGCGAGAGTCCGGTTTGGACCGTGTAGCGCGTATGTTTTACCTTAATAGGCTCAATGAGCGCGCGAACGTGAACCGACTCCGCTTCATAGGCAAAGTACGATCCGGCCTCCGGGGCCTGCTGAGGAAGCGCCAGATTTGGAAAAGCCGAAGCAACGTGCGGAGATCGATAGAGCCAGTCGCCGTGTTCGTCGATGACCTGCAGCCACTTGCTGCCGTGGCTCACCTCGTAAGCGGCTGTCATTGCGGCGCGTGTCTGGTCTGGTGTCTCGCCATCGGGCCGGCTTTCAATAAAGCGCCGTACGCTCCGCACGCGCTGCTGCAGTTCGTTGTTCTCAAGGTCCTCAATGGCGTGATGCACCATCCATAGCGCGCCAAAGCCGATGGAGAACAGAATTGCAGCAATAATCAGCCCATACCAGAGCGTGAGCCTTACGCGAATGGGAAGGTGGACGATCACGAAGCCTTCCTTACCTGAAGGTCCGAATCGTCTACCAGCGAGTAGCCGCTGCCGCGGATTGTGCAGATCAGGCCCGGCTGCCCGGCGTTGAGCTTATCGCGCAGGCTGTTTACCAGCGTATCCAGTGCGCCGTGGCTCATCCCTTCGGTTCCCCACACCGCCTGAATGAGCTGCCGCCGCGTCACCACTTCGCCGCGATGCAATGCCAGCGCGCGCAGCAGCAGATATTCTGTGCGGGATATGTGGATCTCTGCGCTGCTCGAATAAAGCCGTCTGCCGGGAATGTCGAAGTGGAAAGGTCCAAAGCAGAAGTTATCCACCGCCGCAAATCGCGTGCGGCGCACTGCGGAACCAATGCGCGCCACCAGCTCACGAAACGAGAAGGGCTTGGAAAGGTAGTCGTCCGCACCCGCGTCAAGGCCGTACACAATGCTCTCTTCCTGATTCAAAGCTGTCAGCATCACGATTGCCGGACGGTCTGGGCGGTGCACAAGGCACTCCGCGATTGCATAGCCGCTGCGGCCGGGCAATCCAATGTCCAGCACGATTGCGTCGAACTCTCTTGATAGCGCGATCTCAAGGCCAGTATCTCCATCGGCGGCAATCGTCACCGTATGGCCGGCTTCTTCAAGCCCCCTGCGCAACAGTTCGATCATGCGCAGATCGTCCTCAATCGCAAGTATTCGCATCGTGTGTCTCAGTGCACCAGTAAAGTTTCCTGTGTTGTGCGCGGATTCAATACTTCTATTTCAGCACGGCTCAGGGATGATTCGCACGCACCTGCGGCTACCTTAGGCTTTTTTCACACGCCTGAGGTCAATCTCAGAGCTTCTTTACCGGATTGTTAACTGACCTTTAACAAATCTGGCTACATTCCATTCTGTAGTCAGCTGAAAATACAAACCGCGTATGTGGAGCAACACCCTCTTCGTATAGGTAATTGCACTTACCCGGAACCAGCGTCCCAGAGCGTACCTTTAACCTTGCAGCGCGCGATTTAGTGAGCTGTCTTACACGCAATAGCTTTCATGTGTTCGTCTCATCGGTCTGTAACATTCATCCAGGTTTAACTTCTTTATCAGGATTGAAAATGCGAAAGTTTCTAGCGCTGTGCCTCATTGTTGGCTGTCTGGCAGTTACTTCATTGGCAGCCCAGAACTCGCCGGCCGATTCCGGCTCCGCGCAAAGTGACAATGCCGGTACGCTCAAGTTCGTTCTGATTCTCAGCCGCCACGGCGTGCGTCCGCCCACCTGGACCAACGCACGCCTCGATGCTTATTCCGTAGAGCCTTGGCCTGCTTGGAGTGTGCCACCCGGGTATCTTACCGGGCACGGGTTCGAGCTGATGAAACGCTTTGGCGGTTATGACCGCGCTCTACTGGCGCAACAGGGATTGCTTTCCGCAAAGGGATGCGAGGACGCAGCGCAAACCTACATCTGGGCGGATACCGATGAGCGCACTGTGGAGAGCG
>CAYZVG010000147.1:0-7902 GCA_964481595.1 uncultured Occallatibacter sp.
GGCGCAAGCACGTGCGAGTGGCCAATGGATTTCTGATGGTCGTTCCCGGCCATATCAAAATCCTCGCCGCGCAGCCAGTGCCATAGCCGCTCGCCCCATACCGATCCCCAAACCTCGCCGGCCTGTTCGCTGGTGAGCGCCAGCAGCTGGCTCATGGTGCTGATCCCTTTCTCGTTGAGCCGCTTCTCTACTCTGGCGCCAATGCCGGGCAGATCGCGCAGCTCAAGCCGGCTGAGCGCCTCAGGCAGAATGTCGAGCGGCAGCGCCACCAGTCCGTCGGGCTTTTCCATGTCGCCGGCCACCTTGGCCAGGTAGCGATTGGTCGCCAGGCCGACAGAGCTGCGCAGCACGGGGCCAACCTTCTCAAGAATGGCCGTCTTCACCTTGCGGCCCAGCGCGATGGCGGCCAGCAGCGGGCGCTCGCGGCCCATCAGGCGGCAGGCCATCTCATCGATCGACATCACGGCGGTCACCGGCACGCAGCTCTCCACAGCCTCGACAATGCGGTGATGGTACTCGGTATAGATTTCGTGCCGGCCCTCGACAAACACGATCTCCGGGCACATGCGCCTGGCATCGGCAACTACGGTGCCGGTGCGCACGCCAAACGCCTTGGCCTCATAGCTGGCGGCGATGCACACCGTTGTATCGGCCATCATGGGAACCACAGCCACTGGCCGCCCGCGCAGCTCAGGGCGAACCTGCTGCTCGACCGAGGCAAAGTAGGAGTTCAAATCCACGAAGAGCCAGTTCACATACGGGCCATCGACGGGGGGCTGCGCCGCGGGCGGTGCGGCGGGGGCCAGTTCGCGGAGAAGTTCTGCGCCAGCCAATTCGTCGGGACTCGCCTCATCCGGGCTCAATGGCGTTTGAAGCGATTCGGAGTTGCCTGGCTCAACAGGGTCCTTACAGGCTTCCTGGAGGGGTAACTCGGTCTCCGAATTGAGATTTGTTACCATTGATTCTCTAGTTTCGCTATTTATTCTCCTTAAATCAATGGAAAAAATATGAGAAATGACGATAATCAACTTACAACACTGTTTCCGCGTCAAACTCACCAGAGCGGGAAGTGTGTGGCGTTCCGGGCTCACGACAAGAAAACACATTCTGCTTGAGGGTTGCTCACAATGAACAGCCTCTACCATTGGTTCGAGGTTAACGCGAGTGTCTTGGCCGTCCTGGTTACGGTGGGAGTGGCAGTGCTGCTCATCTGCTGCCTGGAGTGCTCTCACTGCCCCTCTCGCGACAAGGACGATATCTTCAAGCGCCACGAGGTCTGAACTCGTCTTTATGACTCGCTCGGCTATTTCAAGAGATCTCCCTGCTCACTCCTTTCCGCAAGAATTTTGGACTGCAACTGAATCGAAGACCAGCGCCTATCTCCGCGCTTAAAGCGCTCTGCGGAAGGCGATTTGCGCAATCGTCAAGCGACGTGAGCCAAATGGAGCCGATAACCGCCACATAGTAGGGCGCTTTTTGCCGTGGATCGGTTTGCCGAAGATATTGTGCGGTTTCCCTATGCTCTATCTATAGCCAAACGAAGACGTGCCGGGCGTTTGTAGCGCCCTCCCGCAGCTTGGCGGTTCACCGATCCACTTGACCCATTTCGCGTCAGGCAGGACGCCGTTTGCCTTGATACCAGCCGATGAAAGGCTGACGCGATCGCGAAGGCACGACGCCTGGGGCGACGAAGCGGGCGAGCCATGATTGGGAACCGCTGAAGCTGAGGACGCGAGGCACGAAGCGTTGCTGGCAGAAGCGAAGCCGCCCAGGCCCAATGCAGATCCGAAACCACGGCAGCATTTGGAGTCTGAGTGCGGCTTCCACGGTGGCCATTGGCCGGCTTGTGGCGGGCCGGCCAATGGCGAGCGGATCAACCGACTGATCCGGCCCCTCAACGTCTGAGGTTTCCCCACCCTTGCGCCAGACAAAAGACATCGAGGATGGGGCACGAAGCCTTAGCGCTTTTGGGCCGAATCAATGCGAGAGATGCGGGAGCGGGAACAATGGCGAACATTCTTGTGAACATTGAAAAAGGCATTGAAGTTGGAGCGGAGGACATCTTGGGATGGTTGACGGGAACACAAAAGGAATTGAAGGCGGCGCCGGCCGTGGTTGCGGCTCTGGCCACATTGGCGAGCGCATTGGAAAAGCCGCTCTCAGAGCTTGCGACCGTGGCTGAAAACCCTCTGAACATTGTCTTGGACATCCAGACGGCGCAGGATCTGAAGACAGTCTGGCCCGATCTGAAGTCGTTTCTAGAAAGCCTGGGCGTGAAGTTCTGATCGGGCAGCAAGTTAGCGAGTCAGCGAGTTAGCAGGTCGGCAAGTCAGCGAGTGTCCTGAGTCTAAAGTTCGCATCATAAAAGTCGCTGTCATCCTGACCAGTTACAGCATTCGGTCGCTGCTTATGAGGAGAGAGATTGCGATGAACTACATTTCGAATATCTGGAACAATCCGAAGACGTCGATTGCGGGAGTGTTGATTGCGGTCGTCACCGTTGCCGGGGCACTTTCACAGCAAGGAATCACATTTGGCAACGTTGGCAAAGGCACGGTTGTCGCGCTGATTGGGGCGATTGCCTCGGCTTTGCTGGGATTGCTGGCGCAGGACCCCGGCAGTGCAGCCAGCCAGGGCTCGGGCGTAACCGCCCAGTGAACAAATGGAAGTGAACAGGGATAGCCTTGCAGCCACCGAAGAGTTTATCGGCGGCTGCAAGGCGAACTCAGTTAGGAGTTATCGCCGCGGGCTTCGCCGAGGATGAGCTTGAGCGTCATCTGCCGGCGGCCGCGAAGGATGGTGACACTGATGGTGTCGCCGGCCTGGTGCTTGTCCATGACCACGCTGATGTCCTGAGGGTCGGTGATCTGCTGGCCGTCGATGGCGACGATGAGGTCGCCGCCCAGCATGATGGGTGTGTTGCCCACGTAAGCCTGCTGATTGCCGCCGTGCAGGCCCGCGCGCTCTGCCGCGCCGCCTGAAATCACGCGCTGAATCAGCACCCCGGAGTCCGCGCCAAGACCCATTTGCGATGCCAGATCGGGACCAATTGCATAAGAGACAATGCCCAGCGAAGGACGGCGTACACGGCCGTAGCGGGTAAGGTCGGCAAGCACGGCTTTGGCTGTGTCGATGGGAATCGCAAATCCGATGCCCGAGCTTTGATCTGCGCCGTTGGAGGCAATCATTGTGTTGATGCCGATGACCTCGCCATGTGAGTTCAACAGCGGTCCGCCGGAGTTGCCGGGATTGATGGCGGCGTCTGTCTGGATTGCATCCTCAATGGGCGCGCCGCTTTCAGTGCGAATGGGGCGGATGGCGGAGATGATGCCGGAGGTCATGGTACCGGTCAGGCCGAAGGGATTGCCGATGGCGTAGACCTTTTGGCCCACGGAGAGACCCGCGGAGTCGGCCAGCGTAATCGGCTGCAGATCCGGAGCGTTGATCTGCAAAAGAGCCAGGTCGTGGACCTTGTCGGAGCCAACCACCTTGGCTTGATAATTGCGCTTATTGCTGAGCGTTACCTGGATGCCGCGATTGGCGCCATCGATGACATGGTAGTTGGTAAGAATGTGGCCGGACTTATCGAGGACGAAGCCGGACCCCTGCCCCTGCTGCGGCACAGCTCCATAGAAAAAGTTAAACACCAGCGTCGTGGAAGTGATGTTCACCACCGACGGCAGCACTCGCTTGTAAACGGAGATATTGTTCAGCTATTCATTGTCGTAGGCGGGCGCGGCATGAGCCTCAGTCAACTCCAGCGGAGAACCGGAACCGCCGGCATTGAGAAACGCGAAATTCCCAAGGGGATTCGAGACGTGGGTGGTGATGAACCAGAACCCGCCCACTAGCAACAACACCAGAATAACCGTGCGCAATCTCATGGTTGGTAGACCCTATCAATACCTTCCTGATACAGATACGTCGGCCGTTTGCGGAGGTTCCGTGGGGATGGCGGCCGCTCCCCTTCTATTGTAGAGACAAGTTTGGCGGAGAATTGTTGCTCTGCGCCTTGAGCTGCTGCCAAAGGCTGGATACCTGCGTGTACAGGGCGGCCTTATCGCCGCTGTTGTCAATCACGTAATCGGCCAAAGCAGCCTTCTGGGCGTCAGGAATCTGGTGAGCGAGACGGCGTCGCGCATCGGTCTGTGCCGCTTCGCGTGCGGGGCCTGGCGCGCTCGTCCGGCTTGCGTAGCGGGCAATTTTCGTCTCGTCGGGCGCAGTGACAACCACCATGCGGTCGATGCGCTGACGCCAGTCGGCGAGAACCGTGTCTTTTTCTCCACGCGCGAGAGCATCGCGCACCACTTCAAAAATCAGGGCCGACTCGACAACGGCGATGGCCGAGGGATCGCGGGCGAAGACCTGTTCCATCCAGCGCTGCTGGGCCGCGATGGTGGCGGGATGGACGATGGCGTTCAGTTCGTTCAGGCGGCCTTCCTGGAAAGCCAGCTCCGCGAGGCGGGAGCGGTTGAGGCGGCCATCGGGCGAAACAACTTCTGGGCCGAATACGCTGACGATCTGTTTGTAGACCTGCTGGCCCGGCTCCATCATCTGACGGCCCAGTGCATCGGCTTCGATTACCTGCGCGCCAAACTCGCGCAGAAATGCGGCGACAGTGCTTTTGCCGCTGCCCAGCCCGCCGGTAAGGCCTACACGAAGCATCGGCTAAATCCCCCGGCGCATTTTTGCGGCGCGCACTGTGTTCGCCATGAGCATGGCGATGGTGAGCAGCCCTACGCCGCCCGGAACGGGCGTATACGCGCCGGCCAGTTCGAAGGCCTTGGGATGGATATCGCCAACAATGGTTGAGCCGCGCTTCAGGAATGTCGCTTCGCGCTTGGCGTTGCCCTTGAAGAACAGATCGAACTCCTCGCGCGTGTTCAATCGGTTGATGCCTACGTCGATGAGGGTTGCGCCAGGAGTGACCATATCCGGGGTAATAAAGCCGGGCCGTCCGATGGCGGCAACCAGGATGTCGGCCTGGCGGGTAATCTCCGCGAGGTTTCGCGTCTTCGAGTGGCAAATGGTGACGGTGGCATTCTCGTGCAGCAGCAGCATGGCCGCGGGCTTGCCTACAATGTCGCTGCGGCCCACCACCACCGCATGTTTGCCAGCGATGGGCAGATTGTTGCGTTTGAGAATCTCGATAACGCCGGCGGGAGTGCAGGGCGCAAGAGCTTGGCGTCCGGCCTGCAGGCGGCCGGCGTTGATAGGATGAAATCCGTCCACATCCTTCTCGGGAGCCACGGCGTCAAGCAGCGCCTTGGCGTCAACGTGCGCGGGAAGCGGCAACTGGATGAGGATTCCATCGATGTCGTCGCGAGAGTTAAGCGCGGATACGAGGTCAAGCATGGCCGCAGTTGTAATCTCCGCCGGTGGCGTGATCAGTTCGCTGTAGATGCCCAGTTCCTCGCAGGCCAGCACCTTGTTGCGAACGTAGATCTCAGAGGCGGCGACATTGCCGACCAGCACCGCGGCCAGGCCTGGACGAACACCGCGCGCGGCAAGGGCGCGGACTTCTTCAGCGACTTCCTGCTTGATGGCGGCGGCAATCGTAGCGCCGTCGAGAATTGTTGGCATTTCGTGGGCTCCCACGATCCATCGTATCGCGCGCGGCAGCGGAGGCGGCACTGGTGTGAGACGGTCGCTGCTCAGGCAGGCAGCAACCCAGTCAATCGGGTTAATTCCCGCTGGTCCGCTCGGCGCGCCGGCGTACGATTCAGACCCTCGGCAACTACATTGGAGCAACTTGTCACACAATAGGACAGTAGAAGAACCAGCGCCCGGCCTCGTGGCGCAGGCCGGCATTCGCGGGCCTGTCTTCTCGCGGGTAAATCATTCAAAAACAGCGGTTTTACTGGGTTTTTTCGCATTTTATTCCTCGCGGTCCCGGCCATCTCCCGTGCCGCGCGATGCTGTGTTCGCGAACGAAATCTACCGGAATTTAGGTTAAAAGCCGGTCAAGGTGCTACCTTATTTTCATACAATCACAAATCTTAGGAGGCACTTCTTTGATCGCGAGAACCTCCCATCATCCGTCCACCAACCAGCATTTAATCCGTTGGGTGGAGAAGATGGCCGACCTCACACAGCCCGATGCAATTCACTGGGTCGATGGGTCCGATGCCGAATATAACCAGCTCTGCAACACGCTTGTGGATGCCGGAACTTTTACCCGTCTTAATCAGACCGCTTGGCCTGGCTGCTTTTATGCACGCACCGATCCCAGCGATGTGGCTCGCGTTGAAGATCGAACTTACATCTGCTCGCTCTCGAAAGACAGCGCCGGTCCCATGAATAACTGGGAAGACCCCTACGCCATGCGGAAAAAGCTGAAGGAGCTTTTCAGCGGCTGCATGAAAGGGCGCACCATGTATGTGCTCCCCTTTTCAATGGGTCCAGTCGGCAGTCCCATGTCGCAGCTCGGTGTTGAGCTTACCGATTCGCCTTATGTCGTCGTGAACATGCGCATCATGGCACGCATCGGTACGCCGGTCCTCATGGAAATCGACAAGGACGAGAAACGTGTTGTGCCATGCCTGCATTCGGTGGGAGCGCCTTTGGAACCAGGCCAGAAAGATGTCTCCTGGCCCTGCAATAAAGAAAAGTACATTGTGCACTTCCCTGAGACCCGCGAAATCTGGAGCTACGGATCGGGTTACGGCGGAAATGCGCTGCTCGGCAAAAAGTGCTTTGCGCTGCGCATCGCCTCAAACATTGCCCGCGACGAAGGCTGGATGGCCGAGCACATGCTCATCCTCGGCATCGAGTCGCCGCAGGGCGAGAAGACCTACGTCGCCGCGGCGTTTCCGTCTTCCTGCGGCAAAACAAATCTTGCCATGCTCATTCCTCCGGCCGGGTTCGATGGCTGGAAGGTGAGCACGGTGGGCGACGATATTGCCTGGATCAAGCCCGACGAAAATGGAATGCTTCGCGCCATTAATCCTGAAGCTGGATTCTTTGGCGTAGCGCCGGGAACCTCAGACAAGACGAACCCCAACGCGATGTCCACGCTGACCAGAAACACCATCTTCACCAACGTGGGTCTTACGCCTGAAGGCGGCGTGTGGTGGGAAGGCATGACCGACGAGCCGCCTGCCGAGTGCATTGACTGGCGCGGCGAGCGCTGGACTCCCGAGATCGGCAAGGCCAGCGGAAAAACAGTGGCCCATCCCAACGGACGGTTCACCGCTCCCGCATCCCAGTGCCCCAGCATCGATCCTGACTGGGAGTCGCCGCAAGGCGTTCCTATTCAAGCCTTCATCTTCGGCGGACGCCGTCCCTCAACCATCCCGCTGGTGTTTCAGGCATTCAACTGGTCGGATGGCGTGTACATTGGCGCAACCATGGGCTCTGAAACCACGGCCGCGGCTGCCGGAGCAACCGGCGTTGTTCGCCGCGATCCCATGGCCATGCTCCCGTTCTGCGGCTATCACATGGGCGACTACTTCCGTCACTGGATCAAGATGCAGCGCTCGCTCTCGGTCACCCCGCGCATCTTCCACGTCAACTGGTTCCGCAAGTCTGCCGATGGCAAGTTCATCTGGCCCGGCTACGGAGAAAACATGCGCATCCTCAAGTGGATCGTCGATCGCGTACACGGACGCGCGCAGGGCAAGGAGACTCCGATTGGTTGGACTCCTTACTTTGAAGACATTCACTGGACTGGACTCGACTTCTCGCGTGAGGATTTCGAAGCACTGCAGGAAGTCGATCGCGATAAGTGGCGTAAAGAGGTTATCGGACACGAGGAGCTCTTCATCAAGCTGCACGACCACCTTCCTTCGGAGATGGTCTACGAGCGCGAATTGCTCATCTGCAGACTGTAACTCGGGCCAGTAAGTCGATCGGCATAGGGGGGAGAGTCACCTCTCCTCCCCTGCCACACCACCGGACAAG
>CAYZVG010000148.1:0-1223 GCA_964481595.1 uncultured Occallatibacter sp.
GCCGGAGTAGTTGACTGCAACGGCCGCGCCCTTGGCCGCAAGCTCGCGGGCGATTGCCGCGCCAATACCTTTGGATGCGCCGGTGACCAGCGCGACTTTTCCTTGAAGACTGCTCATTTTCTGCTCCTTGTGCCGGAACGAAATCAATTCGACGTTTCGACAACTATCAAATTGATGGAACGAGTAGGAAAAGGATTCAGGGCGTTTCAGGAATATTTCCTGCGCACCGGATCAGCCTTGGCGGCTGGAACTCCGCTCGATGGCCGAGAGAGCGGCGGACATGGACTCAAGCACGCCGGGGCGCAGGCTCATGTAATGGAACTTGCCTTCGCGGCGAACCAGGATTAGACCCGCGGATTCAAGCTCCTTGATGTGGTGCGAGAGAGTGGCGGCGGAGATGGGAAGCGCGGCGCGCGCCTGCGCACAGCCCAGCGGGCATCTATTCCTGGCTATGCGCTCGAGTAATGCAAGGCGGCGCGGATCGGCGAGAGCCTTGAGGATTGCGGCGCGGCGTTCGCGCGTAAGGCGGACGGGCCTGGCCGGGGCCGCGGGTCTTTCCTTCACTGATTTCATCATCGTTCAACACCGCTCTATTGGATGATAGGCCAGCGCGACGGGCCTGGTGCGCGATCACCGCGCGAGAGTTATCCATCCGTGCAACGCCGCGCTGTAGACTTTCATTGGAGCGCCAGAAAGATTGCCGCATTCCAGCGCCGCCAGATTTGCCGCGACAGGAGACGTTTTTGCATACTCTCAATTCAACCGACTGGCAGATATTCCTTCTTTATCTGTTTTGCGTCTTCGCCGTCGGCGTCACTCTCCGTTCAAAGATCAAAACGGGCAAGGACTTTTTCCAAGCCGGACGTGCCATGCCGGCGCTGGTTTGCATGCTGGCGTTTGCCGCGGCAAGCATTGGCGCGCTGGACGTGATTGCGATGGGCGCGGCGGGCGCGGAGTTCGGCTTTCGCGCCGGACTGCTGTTCTCGCTTGGCGCAGCGCCGGCGCTGGTGTTCGCAGGTTTGTACCTGATGCCGGTCTACTACCGCTCCGCAGCGCGAACGCTGCCGGAGTATCTCGGCTTGCGTTTCGATGCCAAGACGCGCGCGCTTGCCGCCGGTCTACAGTTGACGATGGCCGTGGCGACCGCGGGCGTTTCGCTGTGGCTGATTGCGCGCATCTTTCAGGCGTTGCGCATCTTCGATGCACTGTTCTACGGATATGGC
>CAYZVG010000148.1:1233-7640 GCA_964481595.1 uncultured Occallatibacter sp.
GCCGCTCGAAGCAATCTTCACCTTTTGCGTGATCGTGTTCGCGGCGCTGGTGCTTATTTATGTGCTGTTCGCCGGGCTGCGCGGAACAATGGTGAACCACACGCTGCAGTTCGCGGTGCTGGTTGCAGGATTTCTGCCTGTCTCATGGTGGGGACTTGCGAGCATTGGCGGATGGAGGGGCTTGAAGGCTTCGGCAGCCGCATGGAGCGGACAGGGAGGAAACGGCGGCACGGAGATGGCGGCTTCCTGCATCGCACTCGGACTGTTGTTTGGCGCAGGCAAGTGGATAACCGATTTTCGCATTTTGCAGATGGCGTTGGCCGCCAAAACTGCCGATGCGGCGCGCTGGATTCCCGTGGGCGCGGCGGGAGTGCTGCTGTTCGTTCCGTTTCTGCTGATGCTTCCCGGAGCGATTGCCATCGGGCTGCCGACACCGCAGAACGCTATGGTGGTGCACAGCGAAAACGGCGCAATTTTCCACGAGATCACGGTGGTTCCTAGAGAGATTGCGCATGGCCAGGGATGGGTGCCCGCGCGCATGGATGCGGCGAAGGACAACGCACAATTGGATGAAGCGGGAAAGCCCCTGCTGCTATACGGCATGGCGACACCGAACATGATGATGCACTTCTTGCCTGTGGGTTTTCTGGGGCTTGGCATTGCCGCGCTGCTGGCCTGCTTGATGAGCGGCGTGGCAGCCAGCGTAACAGCGGCAAGCACTGTGTTCTGCTGCGACCTCTTCCCGATGTTTGCCAGAAAAGTGCAAAGCACCGAGAGCGAACTGGCTACCGGCAGATGGGCCGCGGTGGGCGCGGGATTGCTATCGATTGCCGTTGCGTATGCGGCGGCAGGAGCGGCGGGCGCGCACGGCGGCGTTCCTGATGCGCTGGTTGTTCTGCTCGGGATCGCGGCGCTGTTGCAAGTTCCGCAGATGGGCACGTTCCTGCTGGGCGTGTTGACCAAACGCGCGACTGGGCACGGAGCATTTGCCGGATTGGCTGCGGGAATTGCCGCAGCCGTGCTGCACTATGGTTTGACGATACATACCAGCTCTGCGCCAGGGCTGAGCGGCGCGTGGATCGCCGTTGCGCATCGCTATCCCAGCGCGGTGGCGCAGTGGGCGTGGACGGCGGTCGCCGGGCTTGCGGCGAACCTTGTGGTTGGCCTGGCGGTGAGCTTTGCTGGCGCTGCGCGCCCTGTAAAGGAACTGAAGGCGCTGGTTTACTCCACGGCTCCGCGCACAAAAGCCAAGGTCTGGTGGAGGCGGCCAGAGGCTCTCGCCGTGGTTGTGTTGGCTGCAGCAGTTTTGCTGGCGGTTGTCTGCAGCTAGCAGAGTGGTGTCTCGGAATGTCCTCGAAGAACAACCGCAGATCCTTCGCTCACCACTCCCAAACTGAAAAGCGTTTGGGGTCCCGTTCGTTCAGGATGACAGCATTTTTTTGATGGGAGCTTCTGTCACCGGACAGTAGCTGGGGATTGCTGACAGTTCGATGTCCATCGAACTGTTGCCTGTTCTTAGCGAGGCACAACGCTGAAGCGCATTGACTTGTAATCGAACTTATAGCTGCGCAACTGGTCGAGCGCGTCGATGCCGAGCATTCCGTAGACGTCGTCGCGGGCGGCTGAGCCGAGCGGCTGCGTGAGCACAGGAACGTAGTGAACGTCGAAGGCGGCTTCTCCTGCCATGAGGGGAACCGTCTCCGCAGTGTAGGCCGGAACGGGAGGAAATGCCGTGACGCCGGGGAGCGTGAACATGACCGCCGTCTGTCCGGTGAACTCGGTACTGTGCTCGTCGTAATAACGCGAGGTCACGTAGGTCTGCTGGCTGCCGGCGTCGATTGCGTATAGGCGCTCTTCAGCGTCAACCGGCTGCGGCGGCATGGGAAGACCATCGGAAGAAGCGGCGGAAGGGCTCAAGGCAACAACCATCTGGTCGCCGTCAAAATAAAAGCGCACGCTCGCATGCGGATCGTGTTTTTCTGGAGAAACGTTTTCGCTCGCCGGCTCAACAAAGATGGTCTGATTGTCGGTGACCTTGATGCTGTCGAAGGCCAGCATCGCTTCCATTCCCAACACACCTTCCACGTGGTAGTTCGAACGCTGGAAGAAATAATCCGAGTCGTCGTAGACGAAAGCCGTCATATTGCGCAGCGTGAGCACGCCGCCGATGGTGAAACGCGGAATCACGGTGGCACGCAGTTGGGTGGGATGCCCGGTGAGCGTGTTCACCGTAGCAACACCTTGAGAAAGGGTCAATCCGGCTTCCTTGGCTGCCGAGCGCGAGATCAGGTTAAACGGTAAGGTGGGATCGAGCAGCCAGCTACGCGGATGCGCATCGATAAAGACGGGAATATCGATAAGGCCGAGCGGGTTTCTGCTTACCTGCATCTCGAAAGGTGAGCATGGCTCGATGGTCATGGTGGGGTTGTGCGCGGCGAGCGGCATCAGCTTGAACGGCAGCTCCAGCTCATCCTGCTCGTCCTTGGTGAGTTTTCCGCCAAGTCGCGTTTCAAGCGCCTTGTAAGCTTCAGCGGCTTTGGCCCAATCGCCCAGGCGAAGATAGTCCTCTGCCAAAGCCTTGCGCAGCAGCTTCTCGCGCGCGTCGTTGCCGCCAGCGGCCACCTGATCGATCAACGGCTCAAGCAGCTCGATGGACTTTTTCGATTCGTTGCTGCGGTTGGCGAGAATGCCGCGATAGACCTGCGCCTGCCATGCCGGCAACTGATCCAGTTGCGCTTCAACGCGGCGGAACTGGTGATCGGCCAGCAGATTCTGGAGGCGTGTTTCGGTATCGAATCCGCTCGTGGTTCCAATGTGCAACTGCGCACTCGCGCCGGGCGCTGCCGGAACCGGCGGCGGCGCTGTTTGCTGGGCCCAAACGGCCTGCACCGAAATTCCAAGCGCAAGCGCGGCAATGGGGCAAGCGAAACTCCGCAAGGGCAACTGCCTGCTGCCGATCGGGGCCGCCGCACCCCGGCAAAATTGCGTTACCACTTTGGCTGTTTGGCTCATGTTCAGGTTAGACGTTAACAGATTTTAGCCAAAACAGCCCATGCCTGATTGGCCTTTGGGAACAAAAAGATAGCAAGCAAAGCAGCGGGCGCCACGGTACATTCCGCTGCCGGATGACGCAGAGGAATAGCGCTCCACGTAAGGCGTTACTTGCGCTTCTTCTTCGCGGCCTTGGCCTCTTTGGATTTCTTGGCGGATTCTTCGTCATGCTGCATGGGAAGAGGCGCAAGGTCGGGCCCAATGCGCTTGACCGAAGTGTCGAGCAACTCATAATTGATGGTGCGCAGACTCAACGGACGAGTGATTCCCGTTGTTGGGTCGGTGGCAACCGCCTGGCCACCCGCAATTTCAAAGCTGAAGACAGGTACGCTGCCATTAGGTGTGGATTGAGTGGACACGCGCACCGGCAGATAGCCCTGGATGGGATGCAGCCTGAACGCCGTTTCGTAACGATGGTGTTTCAGGCTCCATGTGAAGACCCTTAATTGATCGAAATCAAAGGCGAGTCCCGAGGCAGTCGGAGACGTTACTGTCAGATACTCAGGCTTCATGTGGTCAGGGGTGTCCGCGTCGGGATCGTTGACCTTGGTAAGCAACCACGAGCCCACAAAACGCTGGCCTTCGCCGTACTCCGCGATCTCATCGGGAACGTCCACATCGAGACGGTTCGCCAGCAGCCATCCAATGCGCCCTTGGCTGTCGCGCGCCAGCCACCAGTCTTCCATCGGCGGCGGAGGCGGCGGCTCGGCAGGGTTGGGTGCCGGCGGCTGAGCAGTGTTGGCAACTGGGGACTTGGCTGCGGGCGCTGCGGGCTTGGCAGCGGAAGTGCCCGTGGATGGTGCGGTTGGATGCGCCGCCTGCACTGCGGGGTGGGCCACCGGCGTTGCGCCCGTAACGGCGACTCTGGGCGCGGACGCACGCGCCAACAGCGCCACCTTGGCGTTGCCAGCCAGCAGATATAGATGATCGGTATCGCGGCCCGGAGTCAGATGCATGTAGAGATCGTCGCGCAGAGTGGCCGTAGAGGCTACCGGATCTTGCTTGTGGTCCGCGGCAAGTTTGACGAATCCGTCGTATGTCTTGCTGTCGATCACCGCGCGCTCTTCAATCCAGCCGACCTCATTCTTCTCCGTTTGCACCTTCAGAAACCGGCGGCCGCGCTCAAGCACCTCAAGCGACTGTCCATTCACCACCAGGGCCACGCGCTCGCTGACTGCTGCCACACGGTCGTGGAGGTAGACCTGCCTCGCGGAAACATAAACGGTGTCGTGCTGCTCGTGATGAAACCGGTTGCAGCCCGCGACCAACGCCAGCAAACAGCACACTGCCGCCAAAGCAAGCAACCGGAACGGGAACCGGCGATTGCATTTGAAAAGGGGAACGGGAGAGTGTGGGATAAGCGTATGCACTGATCGTTGCGTTTGCATTGAGGATAGCACCACGGCAGTGCTGGGTGGTCTGTGGCCGCATAACGGCTCTTGGCCGCGTCTCTATGGTACGGCCGCGACCGCGCTGGCCTCGACGGGATCTGTTCCTGTGTTAGTGGTCAGGTCGGAGTCGAGCTTGCCGCCCGTTGTCGCATCGAATGTGTAAGCTGCAAGGTCTGGGCTTCCGCCGGAATTCACCACCAAGAGGTAGTTGCCTGTCGAGTCCTGCGCCATGGCCACAGGCGTAATGCCGGCTGTAGCGCTGGAACTGAGCGCCGTCAGCGAGTAGGTGGTTCCCGAAGTGGTGACGGAGTATCCGGCGATGCTTCCGGTGGTGGTGCCGCTTACAGTGCGGTTGGCCACATAAACGTATTCATACTTATACGTGCCGTAAACGAGCGGCAGAATGAAACTGGGCGCAAGCCCTCCGGTGGCAAAGGGAGAACCCGAGACTTCAACCAGAGTGTTGTAGTTGATCACCCGCAATCCTCCGGTGTTTGTGCTGCCAGACAGCGCCGCCACCTCTCCTATGTAGAGCAGCCGGTTCTCAGGATCGACGGCGACCGAAAGCGCCGAACCCGCTGAGTTAATCACTGGAATATTGGCGGTGGTTCCAAACGGATCGGAGTTGCCGGCGGCGAAGGTCACATCTTCGGTTCCGCTCGAGCCAAGAGCTACGAAAACATGCGCGTTGTCGGGCGAGATGGTGAGCTGATTCACGGTTGAGGCCGGCAACGCAGTCGATTGCTCGCTGCCCGAGATGGGCACTCCGGTTGTGGTGTTGATTTCAATCGCAAGCAACTCAGCGGAGTTCGGCCCCGCCTCAACCAGCCAATGGCCGGTCGTATCCACCTGCATGGTGGTGGCAATGTCCTGCGAAATCACGTTGCCGCTGTTGGCCAGAGTGAGCGCACCGCTCGATCCGATGGTGTACAGAAAAATCCCCGACGCCGTGCCCACATACAAAAATCCTCCGCCAGGCGCGATGGCGATGGAGTAGGGCGCGGAGGAAAGTGTATAGGGGCTGCTGCTCACCGCGGTCAGCGTTCCGGTAGCCATGGAATAACCAACGATCTGCTTGGTCGCCTGATTGAGCACATAGAAGACGCCGCTGGAAGACGTGGAACTACCGGTGGTCGACGAACTACTGGGCGCCTGCCAGAAGTCCGCGCATCCCGCCGCAAAACCAATCATGAGAGTCGCAGCCGCACACGCAACCCATCTCCACTTCGCGGTCTTCATTGCCGCTCCTTTTCAATTGCTCATCAATCTGCCGCTCATCGATCTTCCACATTCGTATGACGGCCGCATCGCAACCTCGCGCACAGGAATACAACCCCAGCTCGCCAGCAAGTTCAAGAGTATCGCCACCGGGCGCATCCTGTCCTTAATGGGGATACGGCACGGAAAGTTGCTTTGCTGCCAGCTAGAAGACGCAGGCGCACCTGCGACCGCTCACGCGGACTGCATCCCGATGAAGGGTTTTCGAGTCGGCCCGGCGCATTCTCGCACGCGAGAAAAAGGCAAGGCGCGGCGAACTGCATTGCCGAGCCTTGCCTCATTCTTCGATCGGAGCCAAGTTCACACACTGGTGAACTTGCGTTTATGGATTGATCCTAAAGTGTGATTTTGAAGCTTAGTTTGCCGCCTACTCGATGGCCAGCGACAAGTAGGTGGTCGATCCCAGCTTGACGTCCTTCTTGTTGGTCGCCACAAAAACGCTCGATTGATCGCCATCGAGATGGCTGTGCAGATCGACGCCCTTGACCACATCGACGCGATCCACCTGGTGGGAGCTGCCACTGGCAAGCCCTTCGCTCAGAGGCAACGCATCGGGAGGAAGACCGGCTCCATCGGAGGGAGTCACGTTCACAATGATCGCTGTGATGGGAATTTCTTTACCGCCCTTCACCTTCGCCTTTACGAACTTCAGCGACAGCGACTGGGCGCCTGCACCACCGTTGCCGG
>CAYZVG010000149.1:0-7586 GCA_964481595.1 uncultured Occallatibacter sp.
TACGCGCGCGGACTTGACCACTTGCGGCAGAAACATCTTGCCCGCGCCAAACAGATCGCCCACCACGCCCATGCCCGCCATCAGCGGCCCTTCAATCACGGCCAGCGGCCGCCCCAGCTTTACGCGCGCCTCTTCAGCGTCCGCCTCAATGTAGGCGTCGATTCCTTTCACCAGCGCGTGCGAGATGCGCTCTTCCACCGTTCCGTTGCGCCACTCCTCGACTTTGGTTTCATCCCTCGTTTCACCAGCGCCCGCAGCCTTCAGCCGCTCCCCTAAATCCACAAGGCGCTCGGTCGCATCCGCGCGGCGATTCAACAGCACGTCTTCAACCAGCTCTTTCAACTCCGGCTCAATCTGCTCGTAGACCTCAAGCATTCCGGCATTCACAATGCCCATATCCATGCCGGCGGCAATGGCATGATACAAGAACGCCGAATGCATTGCCTCGCGCACCTTGTTGTTACCGCGAAAGCTGAAAGAGATGTTGGAAACGCCGCCGCTCACCTTTGCGTGCGGCAGATTCTCTTTAATCCAGCGCGTTGCCTTGATGAAGTCGACCGCGTAGTTCGCGTGCTCATCCATGCCTGTGGCCACGGTAAGGACATTCGGATCGAATACGATGTCCTCTGCCGGAAAACCGACTTCATCCACAAGGATTCTGTAGGCTCGCTCGCAAATCCTGATCCTGTCTTCGAACGTCGCAGCCTGGCCCTGTTCGTCAAAGGCCATCACCACCACGGCCGCGCCATACTTCAACACCGCGGCCGCACGCTCGCGAAACTTCTCCTCGCCTTCCTTGAGCGAAATGGAGTTCACGATGCCCTTGCCCTGCAGGCACTTCAATCCCGCCTCAATCACTTCCCATTTCGACGAGTCGATCATGAAAGGAACCTTGGCAACATCGGGTTCGCTGCCGAGCAGTTGGAGAAAGCGCGTCATCGCGGCCACGCCGTCGATCATCCCCTCGTCCATGCAGATGTCGATGATGTTCGCTCCGTTCTCAACCTGCTGACTGGCGACAGCAACAGCCTCTTCGTATTTGCCTTCTTTGATCAACCTCGCAAACTTGGGCGAACCGGCCACATTGGTCCGCTCGCCGATCATGATGAACACGCCGGGCTGCTGCGTGAAAGGCTGCGATCCCGAAAGCCGCAACGGCCGCGTCTCTTTCGCCGGCGAGGCATCATCAATCGCCGTGGGCACATCTTCACTACTCTCGTTCGCCGGCAATGAAACGGTGCGATTCGAGCCAGCGTTCCGTGCTTCGGCAAGCTCGCGCGGATGCTTGCCTTCGAGCGCCTTTGCGATCGCCGCGATATGCTCCGGTGTGTTTCCGCAGCAACCGCCCGCGATGTTGATGAGCCCTCCGCGTGCAAAATCGCCCAGATACCGCGCCATATCTTCAGGGCCCAGATCGAAGCCCGTCGGTGAAAGTGGATTTGGCAGCCCCGCGTTTGGATAGCATGAAATGGCTGTCGTCGCTTTATGCGAAAGCTCCTCAAGAAACGGATACATCAGGTCCGGTCCAAGCGAACAGTTCAGACCAACCGAAAACGGATTTGCATGTTCCACCGCATTCCAGAACGCTTCTACTGTCTGCGCCGAGATCATGGTCTCGCCGCCGCGGCCCACCGCTGCAGAAATCATTACCGGCAGCTCCCGCTGATTCGCCGTGAGGCCGTCTTCGTTGAAGACCTCGCGAATGGCCACCAGCGCAGCTTTCGCATTGAGCGCGTCGAAGATGGTTTCCACCAGCAGCAGATCCGCGCCGCCGGCGATGAGCGCGCGCGCCTGCTCCTTGTACACAGCCTTGACCTGATCGAAGGTCACTACCCTGAACCCCGGATCGTTTGCGTCCGGCGAGTTCGAGAGCGAAACGGTGAGCGGCCCCAGGGCTCCGGCAACAAACCGCTGCCGGCCAGTCTGGTTCGCCACGCGATCTGCCCACTCGCGGCACTGCCGCGCCGACTGCTCGTTGATCTCCCAAGCCAGCCCCTTCAGCGAACTGTCGTCGACAATCTTCTGGTAAAACTCAGGATCCTTGCGGCCGCCGCGCTCGCGCGGATCGTCGATAAAAAACTCGCTCTGCGCAATTGAAGTTGCGCCAAAGGTGTTGGTCTCGATGATGTCCGCGCCGGCTTCAAGAAACCGGCGGTGAATATCGCAGATCATCTTCGGCTGCGTGAGCGTGAACAGGTCGCCGTTGTTCAGCAGTCCCTTTGAAGCATCCTTGAAGCGCTCGCCGCGCATGTCCGCTTCCGTCATGCCGTAGGTGCGAATCGTAGTGCCCATCGCGCCATCGATAATGGCGATGCGGCTTTCGAGAATCTTCTTCAGCGGATGTATGCTCTCTTCGATCATCTTGTCCTGGAGTTTCTGGGTTTGGTCCCGTTGGTAAAAGGGAAAACGACCTGTTATCAAGAATATCGAAGTGCGCGCGCTTTTGAGACCCTTTCCCGCCGAATGGCGCCGCAGCGCCACTGGAACGTCACCATCGCCGGCTCACCGGAGCAGACTGCCCGCCAATATGGATGCTCTAGACTGGAGTTTGGACCAACCATGATGAATCTGTTCGGCCGCAAGCAGAATCCGTCCGCGCCTCAGGAGCCCTCTGAGAGCCAGAGTATTTTCGCCCGCATGAAGCAAGCCGTCTCGCGCACGCGCGAGACGCTCTCGTCGAAGATCGAAGGCATTGCCGCGCTCACACGCACGGTAGACGCGGCAACGCTCGACGAACTTGAAGCCGCGCTCATCACCAGCGATCTTGGCGTGCAAACGGCTGCAACAGTCATCGAAGCTCTGCGCGATCACGCGCGGCGCAAGGCGATTGGGAGCGGCGAAGAGCTTCGCAATCTGCTCAAGGCGCAGCTCCGCGCCATTCTTGAAGCGCCACAGCATGACATACCGATGCCCTCAGCGCCACCCAAGGTCACTTTTCTCGTGGGTGTGAACGGCACGGGCAAGACCACCACCAGCGGCAAGCTGGCGGCATGGAGCCGCGCGCAAGGGCGCTCTGTGCTGCTTTGCGCGGCGGATACATTCAGAGCCGCGGCCATCGAACAGCTTGAGGTGTGGGCCACACGCAGCGGCGTGGAGATGATCAAGACCAAGCAGGGCGGCGATCCCGCGGCAGTGCTCTACGACGCCATCTCCGCGGCAAAGGCGCGCGCCATCGACGATCTCTACGTGGATACGGCCGGCCGGCTGCACACCAAGACCGGCCTGATGGACGAACTCGACAAGATGCGCCGCACCGCGGCACGGCTCATTCCCGACGCGCCACACGAAGTGCTGCTGGTGATGGACGCAACCACCGGCCAGAATGGGTTGCAGCAGGCGCGACAGTTTACAAAGGCTGCCGGGGTCACCGGCATCGTGCTTACCAAGCTGGATGGAACGGCCAAGGGCGGCATCGCCATTGCCATTGCGGAGGAGATGAAGCTGCCAGTGCGCTTTGCCGGCGTGGGCGAGAAGATGGAAGACCTGATCGAGTTCTCGCCAGAGGCGTTTGTCGATTCCCTGCTTGGCTAATGATCTTTATTCCGCTGAATCCTGCAGCGGCGGCACATGTACACTTGACTGTTCCGTACTGAACCTATGAGCACTCAAACCGATAAAGACAATTACTGGATGCGGCGCGCGCTGGAGATTGCCGAGCGCGGCATCGCCGTCAGCTCGCCGAATCCAGCGGTGGGCTGCGTGATTCTGGACAATGCAGGCCAGGTGGCCGGCGAAGGCTGGCACGAGTACGACCTGCTGGACCACGCCGAAGTTGCTGCCCTCACTGAAGCCAAGCGACATGCGGGCGAGAGGCTGCGCGGCGGCACTGCTTACGTCACGCTGGAGCCCTGCAACCATACCGGCCGCACGCCGCCCTGCACGCAAGCGCTGATTGCCGCGGGCCTGAAGCGCGTGGTGGCCGCCACTGTAGACCCCAACCCGAACGTTGCCGGACATGGACTGGAGGCGCTGCGCGCGGCTGGGATTGAAACAACTGTTGGTGTTTGCGAGAAAGAAGCGCGGCGGCTGAACGAGGGCTTTGCGCGCTGGAGCCAGTACAAGCGGCCGTTTGTGCTGATGAAGGTGGCGATGACTCTGGATGGACGGATTGCGCCGCCGCCGGGCTTGCACCAGATGCGCGAACCGTACTGGATTACGAGCGAAGCAGCGCGCGCGGCGGTGCAGCCGCTGCGCTGGCAGGCAGACGCGGTGATGGTTGGCGTGGATACGGTGGTTGCCGATGACCCGATGCTGACCGACCGCAGCGGACTGCGCCGGAAAAGACCGCTGCAAAGGCTGGTTCTGGACTCTGCGCTGCGCATGCCGCTGGACTCAAAGCTGGTGACGACGGCGCAGAAGGACGTGACCGTGTTCACCGTCTCGACGGATGAGGCGCGGGCAGAGGCGCTGCGCAGCCGAGGCGTACGCGTGGTGGCGTTGCCGGCTGAAGCTGGACGCGTGCCGCTGGGCAAGGTTCTGGACCAGCTTGGCGAAGAAGGCATCCTGAACCTGTTGACCGAGACAGGCACGCGGTTGAATACGGCGCTGCTGGCAGGCGACCATGTGGACCGGATTCACTTGTTCGTTTCGCCGCAGATTATGGGCACGGACGCTGTGCCGGCGTTTCGCGGGATGCACTCGCCGATTCAGATGGGCGCAATGGAAGTGGAGCGCTACGGCAACGATCTTGGCCTGTGCTCGCTGCTGCGCGATCCGTGGCCGAAAAGCTGAGGGCCGAAGAGCTGAGGGCCTGAGCGCGGCTGATTCCCGGCTGGCGGTTCCCGTAGAATAGTGGCATGTTTACCGGCATCATTGAGCAGACTGGCACACTGGTTGGACTCGCCGAGCGCGGCGGCGTACGGCGCATCACCGTGGAAGCTCCCGGCATTGCTTCGCGGCTGCGCGAGGGCGACTCACTGGGCGTCTCCGGTGTTTGTTTGACAGCGCTGGACGTGGACCCGACTTACTTCCACGCAGACCTTGCTCAGGAGACGCTGGACAAGACTTCGCTGGGCGCGCTGGCCGCAGGCTCAAAGGTGAACCTGGAGTTGCCGACGGCTGCCGGAAGTCCGCTGGGCGGACACATTGTGCAGGGCCACGTGGACGGCTGCGGAACGCTGACGGCGCTCGAACCGGTGATCGCTGAAACCAGCGAGAAGTTCGACCGTGAGACTACGGACTGGACGCTGAAGGTGCGCGTGCCGGAGAACGTGCTTCCTTGGATGGTTCACAAAGGCTCGGTGGCGATTGAAGGCATCAGCCTGACGATTGCGGACTTCGACGGCGAGACGATTACGATTGCGATTCTGCCGCTGACGTATTGGCGGACGAATCTGCACACGCTGAGCGTGGGCGCGCCGGTGAACGTTGAAGCCGATGTGCTGGTGAAGCTGGCGCACGCCGATATGCAGGCGAAGAAAAAGCCGGAGCTGGACCTGACGGAATCGTGGCTTGTTGCGAACGGCTATTGATGGCTGGCTTCTAGCTTCTAGCTTTTAGCCGCAGCATCTAGAACTGGTTACATACATTGTTTTGTAATAAGGGCACGGCTTCAGCCGGGCCACAATCGGCGCATAAATGGTGGGGGGTTTCAACCCCTGCGGATTGCCACACCGCCGGGAGCAGCATCTATGCAACCAAATTCTAGCTGTTCCCAGGGTTTCACCCTGGGCTATTCTCAATCGCCCCGCCGGGGCTAACCGATTAGCGAGTCAGCGAGTCAGTGCTGGATGCCATTCATTGGATTTTATGCAGGGAGTTTTCTACTACCTACTGCGGTAGTGATGCGCGGCTTGATCGGGATACGAATCGCCAGCAAGTTGAGGCTCGTGGTATCCCACCTTTCGCTAGAAAGAAGCGAAAGATGGGGCACACGGCGTGGTTTCGGACCTGGATTTGATGCTGTCGCAGGTCTGAAAATCCAGACCTGGGCAACCGGCGCTTTCGTCTATTATGTCTGCATGTCAAAAGCTTGGCTTGCAACAATCATTCTATTCATAGGCGGCCTTCTGCCTGTCTCTGGCCAAATGCCCTATTCGCCGCAATTCCAGGGTGAGCGGGTCGACTTTGACACTGCCCTCACCCGGTCGCTGAAATCATCCACTTTAGTTGAAGAGGGGAAGCCATTCCACGCCATCCTCGTTATCGGATCGTCTAACTCTCCGTTTTCAGGCCACGTGGAAGTCTGGTGGGTTGCTGCCGATAAATATAAATCTGTCATTTCATCGCCGAAATTCAGCCAGACTCGTATCGTCAATGGCACACAGGTCATGGAATCAGATTCGGGCGACTACTTACCGCGCTGGCTTGAGACTTTTGAAGACGCCATCCTCGATCCGATTCCGATGATCGCGAATTTCCGGGGCCGTCCTGGAACAATTGTGCTCAGTCCTCAGATCAATAGAAGCTGCGCTGGCCGTGACGACCGAACGGATGGCCGCACGGACTGGACAACCTGGGGGAGCGTCTGCTTTAGCGGCTCAGAACCGCATCTGCTGTCGGTGCAGACCACCAATTTCTACCTCGTGTTTGGAGACTGGAAATCTTTTGGCAAAAAGCAAATCGCCAGCACGTATAAGACCAATGTTCTCGATTACGAGGAAATAAAGGCTCGCCTTACTAAGGTTGAAAATCTGCGCGATGTGCCCGACAGTTTTTTTGCAATAGCTGCGCCGACCCCTTCTGACCAGCAGATTAAGAGCGAATTTGTTTCTAGCCAGAAGGCAGAAAGCCTCCTTGAAAACGCGCCTGCGATTGATTGGCCCACTGTCCACGAAGGTAAAACAGAAGGATATATGATCGTCTACGCCCGCACCGACCGCACTGGCCAGGTTCGTGAGTCAGCAAAGCACAACTCCGACAATCCAGGTCTCGAAAGCTTTGGCATGGAGCAGGCCCTCCGTTATAAGTTCAAGCCTCTTCTCGTAAATGGCGTTGCCGAGCAGATGGAGATGCCACTTGTGCTCCACTTCACCACAAAGGTCGCCGACCCGCTTCCATTTCTAACAGGGGAAGCATTACTGAAACAGATCAGCGGGTGCGATGCCAAGCTTGTGTCCTCTGTACCTCTGAACTCCGGCGCCACTCCCGAAAGCATCTCAGTCAATGAGCAAGGCAAACTCACCGGCGAGGGATTTGGCCCTACTGTCGATCCTGGATCGCCTGCCGTACTTGTCACGGTCAAGATGGGCCTTATGCTCGATTGCCACTTCGCACCTTTCCTAAAAGATGGCGTGCCCTGGTACTACCACGGTGCCCTTCTCGTAGCCCATTGATAGCTGAAAATAGATGTCATTCGTGCGTATACCGATAGCTGGACTAACGCCAGCGCGAGCATGGGTGTAAAGCGGGGTTACTGTCCGGGGCGGGAGGGGAGGATCTCTGGGGGGGCTACTTCTACCCAGCGGGCTTTGCTGGCTTCTGAGCGGCATTCGGACCAGAGGGTGTAGATGTCTTTGCGGGGGACGCCGAAGGTATCGACAAAGATGGCTGCGCCGGTGTCGGGGCTGGTGTAGCGGGCGCGGCACCAGTGGATGAAGGGCTCGAACTGGCGGCCCTTGCGCATGGTGAACCAGTCGATGATGTCG